>NZ_JCARSY010000069.1:0-7359 GCF_059641415.1 Vibrio rubrogenes | reverse complement strand
AGCCTTTTAAGGCTTAAGCTTAGACAATTACACAGAAATCAGGACAGTCTCAGATTCAGATGTCGAGGATGTAATATTAATCTCTCCTCAAGCGATTTCTTCGTATCAAAAAAAGAACGACGCAGATGTGCCTAGTGAGCTCAATAAGTATCAACACAACGCATATTTAACAGCTTTAACTGGTGCCAAAAAGTAAAACCTTACAAAAATGAGTATAGCGTCGATAGTTAATTTTTTTCGCTATATTCGCATCCCAAATCCCAACTTGAACGATGCTCTCAGGGTAAAATTCACGGATGAATTTTAAGCTTTTCGTGAGCAGGAGCGAATAAAAGCGCCCCTGATTACGTGTGCTGAACTTAAATCTAGGCCTTTTGGGGTACTTTTTCGGCCTTGAAAAAGTACCTGGGGCGCGTTCGAGGATGCTAATGAAATCGAAGAACGGGGTTGCGCACCAAACCAACAGATTTACTATTGAACACACCAAGCTACAATTTAATCACCTCAACCGAGCCTCCCTGTTACCCCCATTCCAAAAATAACCACTCCCCATCAAACCCCCAAATTTAAACATGTTTTATAAATCCATTTGAGTATAATTATTAATTCATATGAAAATAACTTTATCAATAAGCATCCATCGATAAAACAATCACGGCTCAGCCAACAACGTTAATGAACTATCAAACCACTCAAATCTATAATCTGATGAGGTACGAATTTGCTCAAGTTGAAGGAGATTTTGCCTCCTTACGTGAGTCAGATGTGAAATCTGTCATGCCTGCCGGAATGCGCTTTACAGATTTTCTTGAACAACTTCACTACGGTCACCAAGTGTTACTGACGGATGTGCCATCGGCTCCTTTGCTGATTCGGGATCGGGATGAATGGGGCAATCAACATTGGCGAGTCAATCCTGCGGTTGAGCCTCATCTCGATTCATTAGCCTTCAAGGCTTATACCGCCAGAGTTGAATGGGTCAATCATGGCATTGGTTCATCTTATTCCGGCAGCGTTAACGCTTCTGTGTATATCGAGCCTTATGTTGAACGCAAACCTGTGAAGCTGAGTTTACAAGAGCGATTGATCAGGCAGCGTCAGGAGCGGTTACGGGAGCTGGATAAAATCCAACTGCCTTCATCTGCATGGCAGAACGCATTTAACAAGCCGCCCGTCAAACCCTCCCGTTTCGCCAAATCTGCGCTGGTGCCGAGAGGCTCGTGTGATATCGGTACACAAAGAGAGTCGCTTTCTGCGCTGGGGGATTATGCGTCTTATACACTTGCCGTCGGGCAGGGGATCAGTGCAGCATCTGGAGAAGCTTTTTTAACGCGTATTGGAGGTGCAGCGCTGGCAGAACTGCCGGGACTGGCGATGAAAATTATTGGGCGAGCTGGCATTCTGGCTGCATTTGTGCCGAACAAATTAGCTGACAGTACGCTCTACAGCGCTGCTGATATGAGTAATAAAGACACGGTTGAAACCAATATTCGCTTGGGTTTCAATACGGAAGGGCGAATTTACGGTTATCACGTCAATGGGGCGAATATCCCTAAGCGTGAAGTAAAACAGGTCGGTGAGCGGTTTGTCGTCGAGTTAGAGCCGGATATCACTATTGAATGGGTGCCGATTAGCGGTGATTTTGGCGGTAAACCGATTCTGGTTAATCCTATCCCGGAGATGGAAAAGTTCGATATCTGGATTCATCCGCAAGCGGAGCAAGGGCAAGAATTTGATAACACCTACATCACGCCAATTGCTGATGCGGATCTGCAAGACTATATTCTGACCTTTCCGGCAGAGACCGGATTACCACCGTTGTATGTGGTGTATAAAGAAAGCCCGAGAGATAAATCTGGAATTGTAACTGGATATGGTGAAAATGTTGCAGGAGACTGGTTATCGGCTGCTGGAAAAGGATTAGGGGTACCGATTCCTACACAAATTGCAGATAAGCTCAGAGATCTGGAGTTTAATAATTTTGATGCTTTTCGGAAAGCTTTCTGGCTGGCAGTGAGTGAAGACAAGGCGCTTATGTCTAAATTTAGCCGACCAAATCAAGCTCATATTAAAAAAGGAACAGCCCCGTTTGCTATTCCTTCTGAACAATACGGAGAAATTAAGCGGATTCAGCTTCACCATGTTGAAGAGATTCAGTATGGTGGGGCAGTTTATGATATTGATAATCTCCGTGTTGTGACGCCTAAAAATCACAACCGAATTCATTATGATTGATGGTATGAATATGCAAAAAAAACTTCTTGAAGATTATACAGAGTCAGAGTTCTTAGAGTTGGTCACGAATATTAGCGACGCGAATGGTTCAGAGCAGGAATTAGACGAGATGGTGGAACATTTTACACAGATTGTGAAGCATCCTGAAAGCAATGGGCTTATATTTTATCCGCCTGAAAATCGTGAAGATTCCCCGGAAGCGGTTGTCGCAGAGATCAAACGTTGGTATATGGAGCAGGGCTTGCCCTGTTTTAAATAGTTTCTACTCCTTTGAATTGAATCGCGTTTTCTCTCAATGAACAATGTAAAACGGATGGTGATGGTGTTTTTTGCTGAGTGCTTCTTTTATGCTAGCGCTATTCATCCACAACACGCCTCAATACTGCGATTATGAAAACATCCCTCGACCATCTGCCTGAATACAAACAGCGTGAGCTGGCGGACATCTCAACGATTCTGCGCGATACACTGGAAGATTACCTGCAAGGTAAACAGGGCAGTAAGAGTGAGTTTCGCATTCTGAAAATTATTTTGTTCGGCAGCCATGCCAAAGGCCGTTGGGTCAAGGATCCGGTTAACGGCTATATCAGCGATTACGATATTCTGGTGATCGTCAATAAAGCCGCGTTGGTGGAGGATTATGTAGTCTGGCAGCGGGCGGAAGAGCAAATTGATCGCAAAGTGAAATCGGCACCGTTGGGTTTGATTGTTCACGATTTGCAGGAAGTGAACGAGCGCTTGCAACAGGGTCACTATTTTTTTAAGGATATCCGCGAAGAGGGCATTGAACTGTTTGCCGCGACGCCAAAGCCACTGGCGAAGCCGGGTGACCTGACTGAGGAAGAGTTTCGTGAGATTGCCCGTAAGCATTATGCTCAGTGGATGGAGAGTGTTGTTGATGGACTCAAGATTGTTCATTTCACTCGCCAAGAATCGATGAATAAAAAAACGGCATTCATGCTCCATCAAGTCACCGAACATTTATTGGCTTGTGCATTGCTGACTTGTACCAACTACTTGCCGAAGTCCCACAATATCGAGAAACTTGGCAATCTGTGTGCGCAGATTGATCCGGCCTTTGCTGAGATTTTTCCGATGGACAACAAATTCCACCGCCGCAGTTTCCGGCGTCTGCAACGGGCGTATATTGATGCGCGTTATTCAGCGCACTACGAAATCACCGAAGAAGAGTTGAATTATTTGGTGGCAGAAGTGCAGCGGTTGCAGGCATTAACCGAACAGATTTGTCGGGGAAGAATAGGGGATTGAGGGCAGTATTCTTTCAGCCTTTTGGCTCCCAAATTTGACGCACAATTGCGTTCCTCAATTTCAGAAACTGGGGCGCTTTCGAGGATGCTAATGAAATCGAAGAAAGTCATTGCGTCCCAAACCACATGTACTAACTCATACACGATCTGACAGTTTAATCGTACACCTACACTCAAATCCCACAGCTCACTTTTGGACAATTCCGTGTTACGATCTTTCGAGCAGCCCCACCTTTTCGTATTACTTTATTGTTATCAGCTTACGCTTAAATGTAATCTTGCCCGCTCTGAAAGCGATTACATTGTAATAATGATGCAGAGATTATTTAGCAGAATGTCTCATTCGAGCCTCTCTCGGTGTCTGGTCGAATACTTGTTTGAACTTGGTGGAGAAGTAATTACTGTCCTGATAACCAACTCTGAAAGCAATATCTGTAATAGATTGATCAGTGTAAAGAATGTCGGAAAATGCTTTGCTGGTACGTGTGTAATGTAGATACTGGTTGAAGTTCATGCCCGTTAACTTCCTAATACTGTTTGTTAATTGACGCGAAGACAGTTTTACCGCCTCTGCAACTTCATCAATTTCATTTAGGCCGGCATAGTGCTGCTGAATATGAGATAAAGCGTAAATAACTTTATCGTTGTTATTAAGCAAATCGACGTCTTTTATTTTTCCCCGCCACAGCTCAACAATAATCTGCTGAAAAATGAACTGCGCAATCATTCGTGACTCTTCACTGTCGATATGTGACTCAATGTGCAAGCGTTCGATCAGCTGACGCATACTTTGTGCGGTATTTTCATTAATAAACCAGCCCGTTTCTCTATCTGATTCACTTGGCATAAAACGCTTCAGGTCCGAGCCAACTTGCAGCTTATCTTTTTCAAACAGAATATTACTTAAATAGAGATCATCTACGGTATCGAATAAATGACGGTCTTCCTTTTTCACAAAACAGACGTAATTTTTGCTCAGGTTCATAGGCACATCATTTATGACATGTGTTCCACAACCTTCTGAAACAATAATGATTTCTTCAAACGAGTGCGCATGCTCAGGATAGGGATCCTGAGGAGATCTGAGCTCGGTAGTGACAGGACTATTTGAGTTCATAAAGAACTCTCTCGATTTAAGATAGAGCATACTACACCTCTGTATTCTACGACCTAAATGTAGAGACTTGGCTCGCGATTTTCCTAGCCGAACATCTCACTTTTGCTCACTCTTTTATTGATATTTTTAAAAGTGTGAAGACAAAGTTACTCACCTTAAAAAACTCACCAAAATACCAATTCTAGATGTTAATTCTCCAAGGTTTAAATTTCTCAGGTTTGTAAGCTAACCCTAATCTCCCTGCCAATTACATGGGTAACATCCGGTAATCCAGAGGGGAATTAACAATAACAAAACTTATACATTCAAACTTAAAGACATAAGAAACAAAAGCTTACAAATAGCAAGGAGACAATCATGTCTGAAACGATTACCTCTACACAAACGCAAGAAACAGAAGCAACCCTCAATGAATATGAACAAGAGCTGGTGCCCAAACACAAACTGCTTGGCTGGCGACACTTTCTCGGATCCTACTCAGGTGAGCACGTAGCCGGAACCGAGTTTGTTATCGGTGCAGCTTTTGTCGCATGGGGAGCAAGCACCTTTGATATCCTGATGGGCCTGGTGGTAGGTAACCTGATGGCCGTGCTGACCTGGGCACTGATTACCGCACCTATCGCCACCCAATCCCGACTCACCGTTTACGAATATCTGCGCAGAGTCGCAGGCCCGGGCTTTAACAAAGTCTATAACGTAGTCAACGCCGTGCTCTTCTGTGCACTGGGCGGGGCAATGATCACAGTATCAGCGTCTGCGGTACGTATCTTATTTGATATTCCGGCGCAGACGCACTGGTATCCGACCAGTGCCGCGTTTGTTGCCGTGGCACTCGCTGTCGGTGCTATCGTAGTTGCGATTGCGGTACTCGGCTTCCAGAAATGTGCTCAGTTCGCAACCGTATGTTCACCATGGCTGCTGGTTGTATTTGTAACCGGCGGTATGGTAGCCCTTCCTGCACTGAGCAATGTTGGCAACGGTGAAACCTTTACCGGTTTTGGTCAGTTCCTGTCTCTGGCGGATCAGTACATCTGGACCGGACAAACGCCTGATGGCTCACCATCAATGACATTCTGGCAGATCGCTGCTTTCGCCTGGGTATGTAACCTGGCAATGCACGGCTCTTTAGGTGACATGGCGCTGCTACGCTTTGCTAAGAGTTCAAAATACGGTTACTTCTCTGCGTTCGGTATGTTCTTCGGTCACTACATTGCATGGATTTGTGCCGGTATTATGGGTGCGGGTGCAATGCTGCTGATGCAGACCAGTATGTCTAACCTTGACGCTGGCGGTATCGCTCACACGGTACTTGGCGCTACAGGTATCGTTGCGGTAATCATTGCGGGCTGGACAACATCTAACCCGACTATCTACCGTGCAGGTCTGGCAATCCAGAGTATTTTCCCGAACAAATCGCGTGCATACATCACGACTATCGTTGGTGTGGTTACCGCTATTATTGCTTGTTTCCCGTTCGTATTTACCCGCCTGTTAGACTTTGTTGGTTACATGGGTCTGCTGCTTGCACCGGTTGGCGCGATCATCGTGTCTGAGCACTGGGTATTTAAAAAGGTTGGTCTGACTCCGCTATGGTCTAAGTACCAGAGTAACGACCTGAATACAGCTGCACTTATCACCTGGGCAATTGGAGTTGTATTTGCGGTGACATGTGAACAGATGGGCTTCCTGCACTTATTCTTCCTGTTTGTACCTACTTACCTGCTGTCTATGGCCGTTTACATCACGTTAGCAAAATCTATGGGTGCAGGCGATAACTACGCTAAGCAGGAAGCGGAATACAACGAAGAGCTGAAACAACGCGAGGCGTATCATGCAAAGCTGGCAAAACGCGAAACAGAACAACAGACCGAAGCTAAGCCTGCGAGCATGCTGGAGAAGGTTTCCGGCGCGATTGCTCTGGCATCTCTGGCTGCGATGGTAATTTCTGCGCTCAAAGTTTGGGGAGCAGGTGCTGACTACCAGGCTGCGTTCGAATCCTTTAAAGCGTTCGCGATATATCCGACAGTTATTTACTTCATCTCGGCAACAACCTGGATCACGCTGCGTGACAAAGCCTGAGAGAGAATGTTAATGAGTGATTTAATCAGAAAAGCCTTTGTCATGCAGCTTAATGAAGGCTATAAGGCGGAGTACAAAAAACGACATGATGAAATCTGGCCTGAGCTGGAGGACGTACTGAAAAGTCACGGTGGCCACAATTATTCCATCTTTCTCCATGAGGCAACCAGTCAGCTGTTTGGCTATGTCGAAATCGAGAGCGAGGAACGCTGGCAGCAGGTTGCCGATACTGAAACTTGTCAGAAATGGTGGGCTTATATGCAAGATATCATGGCAACCAACCCGGATAACTCTCCGCAGTCTATAACGCTGGATTCAGTCTTCTACCTAGCGTAATGTTAAGACTCTTCACTAAGCCCCGCCACCGCGGGGCTTATTATTTTATCCCTATCAGTCACGGTTACAGCTATCCCCAAATCCAAATAAAAGTTCAGCGAGAATGACTTATACCAATCTGGATAAATAAGTGGTCAATGTATTTCGCAGGAAAAATCGCTTAGAGCAAGGCGTAGATTGCTGTAACTAGTTACTCTAATAGTAAAATCTATAACGCAGCTATCAGCGATTTTAACCAGCAAGAATGATCAAGTACTTATTTAGATTGGTATTCGTTCACATAAGCAGCAACGATTTGAAGTAGTACTTCACACCGCTTTAACC
>NZ_JCARSY010000068.1:0-7486 GCF_059641415.1 Vibrio rubrogenes | reverse complement strand
GGGATTATCCGGAATAAAGCGGAATAAACCGGAATCTTCGGCCTCGTTTTTTGGGCTATAAGCATTTGGCTTATAGTCCGGGAAATGAGGAGACAAGCCCCGGTGAAATCATTGCATCCCCTGCATGCAAAGGGCGCGTCAGTGGCATGCAACATGCCAGGCATTCGTCATTCCCAATCTTTCACAATCCCGATTTACAATATTCCCTTAACCGGGTTGGTAATATTCCCAATCTTCGGCTTGGTTCGAAATCTGACCCAAAGCGGATCTGTATTGGATTGAATGGAAAACGGAGCGCTTTTGTATAGGTTCGCTTGCTGACCGAACCGCAGGAAAATTGCAGATCTGCAATTTTTTAGTCCGATAGCAGTATTGCAATGTTGGTTTCCGGACACAAAAAAGCGCACCGACTTTGCCGTCCGATGCGCAGTTGAACTTAAAAAGCCGCATGCTTTAATAGCGGCTTATGGTTTCATTTTGATTTTTTCGATGGGGTTCTGCTATCTTTTGGATTTATTAGCTCGTCTGTACTTTCAATCACTTCATTTGTCAGTTGGTTAGTAAACTCTTGCTCACTTCCGTGGTTGAGAAGGTTGAGTTGATGCGCGATTTCTATCATTTCTACGTTGGCTTTTGTAAGCACGTTCGTTGTTGCTTTTGGATCTCTGAATATGTCTTCTAGGGCTTCTAATCTTTTCTCCACAAGAGCATATTGTGATTCAATGATCTTATTGATTTCAGCCTCTTTCATTAATACAACAGATTCTGACGTTGGTTGCTCACCATATGCCAGATAATGAAGAGAGGTATGCGTAACTTCTGCAATAGCTTTTACATCTATTAGTTTAGGGTCGGTTTTCCCCGTTGCAGCCCTAATCAGGGTGCTTTCACTTATCCCGGATTTCTCACTGACTGCCTTATAGCCACCACTTTTGCTAATTGCATCTTTGATCCTATTCGCAATCTCTAATCTTTCATTGGATGACATATGAATCTTTCCTGTAAGTAACTCATATTTAGTATCAGTAGTATAACCTATATATTTTAACGAACTGTCACAAGTGAAAGTTTTGCAGTCAGAAGTGACTTGATTGTAAAGTCTCACTTTGCTACCATTAGTGCACGTTAAAACTGGCACTAATGACACTTGACAGGATTTTCAGTGATAGACATGTTCCACATCAACATTCCTTTTAAACAGGATGTGATCATCGAGATGGGTGATTGCGGATTTGTGGATTACATGAAACTCGCCGAAATCACAGACCTGAAAATTGCCAGTGGTAATGTTGAATTCTCGGTTGTGAATGATCGTAAAGAGGTGAGAACGGGTGATCTCTATCATCCGTGGGCTAAAATCCCGTCTTCTTATACCGATATCGCTTGCAAAGTGTTCGATGCCGAGCCGAGAGCCAATGTCTATTGGGGCTATCTCCAAATCAAAGCGTCTCCGGCAAAAGTCATGCAGGGTCATAACGTCTACGGCTCCGAAGATTTCCGCCTGTGTATTGAATATCTGTTGCACTCATTACAGACCGCGCAACCGGCTTTGTGGGACTTACTCAATATCGGTCTGGCTGAACTGACCCGGATTGACTGCACCTATTCAATCAAATGTGCTAATGCTGATGTACTGCGTCAGGCAATCAAACAAATGAGCAATGTCTCAAACCGTTATGTCCGGCCAGCCCGGAACTCAGACTATGAAACCACCCTCTATTTTAACCGGGCAACCAAGGCCAACCCCGGAGCCGGGCGCTCATTCGAATTGTGTATTTATACCAAGCACGATGAAATCGAACACCAGTTAAATGATCTGAAGCGTCGGGCAAAGCAGGGAGCAACCAACCGTTTTAATCATGTGATCGACGAGCTCTCCAGTCCTGAGCTTCAGCAGTTTGCTGAAAACCGGCTTCGTTTTGAAGGTCGGGCGAAGAAGCGTTTTATTCAAAAGCACATCGGCAATTGTAATCTCTGGCAGGTACTCCGTCATGCGGAAACATTCGAAGCCCGTCACGGTTACCGCTTTTGTGAATGGATGTTCAAAACACTGTTTCGTGACTTACTCGACTCCTTCGAAGGGGAAGAGTTAGAGCTTTATAATGAGCAGAAAATCAAGCAGTTGCTGAGAGATGAATACAATACCATTACCCCAAAAGGCAATGTTTCTTATGCCAAAGCGGATCGACTATTCCGCTTTTATATGACGTTGTGTGACCGGGGGTATGACGAGATCAAAGCACATACATCCAAGGCCACATTACACCGTAACCTGAAAGACCTGATGGCAATCGGTATTTCTAAAGCAGATTTACAGAATCTCAGTGATGGTGAGCGGCTGCCACTGGCACAGGTGCTGCGTTTTGATTTTGACCATCAACGTCCTGATAACTATGTTGAACCCGAATCACCGCTTCAGCCACAGGGGGACTTATCCTATCTGGCAATCCATTTCGGGGTTTCTGAGCGGCTGGCGCACAAAATCGGTCTACAAACCGATCCAATCGAGGCACTGCGCCATGAGTTAGGGCTGGAAGAAGAGATTGATATTGATGCACTGATTGACGGAAAAGCCATTCCAATCAGTCCGCGTAAAGCCCTGTCTCTGGTGATTTGGCCTGACGGGGAGATGGTTCTCACCCAGCACGATCACAGTCCGGATTTATTCACGGGCGGCATCCGTCCGGCAACGGCAGGGAAACGCCCTTCAGATACACACCAAAGAAGGTAAGACAATGAAAGTAGTTTTTATGGGCGTCAGCGAGCGCAAAGGGATTTCAAACAAAGGGCAGGGTAAGCCGTATGAAATGCACAAGATCCATTTTGCCACCCCGATTGAAACGGTCGATACCGCAAATATGACCTTTTCCGGGCATGGGTTTACAGAGCAGACTTTAGATATTGATCCGCTGTGCATCAAGCAGTTTGAAAAGCTGCAACCCTTAACTGAAATCAATGTCACGGTCGAGCCGAAACCAACCAATTTTTCCCAGACTTGGGTGGTCGGTCTGAGTAGCTAGATAGTCTGGCATGCCACTGCAAAACAATTGAATACAGTGGCATGCCATTTTTGCACGAAGCCTTATCCTGACAGGTTTCATGCAGTTTTCAGCCTTGCATGCAGCCACATGCAAACACCATTCAAACCAGCAAAGGATAATCCCGAATGAATTCAAATACAATCACAGGTATCAGCTATTTTGAAGCCCGACAATACCTTGGTCTGAGCCTTTCGGCTGTGTCTAAACTCACCGGTATTAACCGGAATAATCTCAGTCAGTTCGAGAAAGAAAAAGCGACACTGGATAGCCGTCAGAAAAAAGCCCTCAAATCTTTTTATGAAGAAAGGGGGTACATGTTTGACGCTCCGGAAGAGCCGGACGCGGAGATTGTAACGGAGCAATATCAACAGGCAAAAACAGATTTACAACAATCTCTTGCAGACGGCAGCGAAACCGCACAAGCACTATCGACATTTATCGATAGTGTTCATGATGTATTGATGACACATGACTATTTCACGACAGAAACAGAGCGCCTCGATCAATTGAGTGTCGTCGATATACCGGAGAGTCCGGCCTACCAACAGACAGCGCTGCTTCTGAAAAAGCTGTTTGAGGCTGATAAAACAGGGGCGTTTCACGGATGTTGTGGTTTCTTTGGTGAATCAGCAGACGAACGGGCTGATAAATATCTGGCACTGCTTGCCTTGCAGCAGCTTCGTCTCCTGAAAACACGATATCCGGATCTGGTTGAGCTGGATGATACGAAAATACCGAAGCAATCGGACAATGCAAGAGTCTTACGTCAGATAATCACGCACCTGAATAATGAGGATGTTTTGAATCACCAAAGCTTGCCGGAACTCTCTCAGGTCTCAGGTCAGATAATCCCGTAAAATAAAGTGAGCCTCTTCAGATGAAGGGGCTTTTTTGTGAGCCACTCACCATGAAGCGAGCCGCATCAAAGCGGCTCATCAACAATAAATGAGTGATTCAATCAGTGAAAAAAAATGCCATATAACCATTGAGGAATAAGTGGCAATCTCGACCTTTTCCCTGAAACAAAATCGTTGAATGGCAAGGTTGAGATGCTTCCGTCGGGATTTTCTCTATCTGGTAATCGCTTTCTATACGATTCAAGAAAAGGCGCTCTTTTTTTACCCCTAAAAGTAGTTCATTAATACACTGAATTTGTGCAGAAATTGTTGATAAGTAAGTATTATTTGAATTAATCATATTGACGTTGGAAGTATTCATAGTGCTTATTAGAATAAAATACATTTTGTATTAAATTAGAATACAAAATTTTAAAAGTAAATGAAACCATGTTAATATCATCGTGTTGTCTATAAAAAGGTGGTACTAACAATGAAATATGTCGGTGAACGCTTGAAAGAAGTCATGACGATGAGAGGAATAAAGGCTTCAAAAATGGCAAAAGATCTGAATCTGGGGCGAGGACATATCAGTAATATTGTTACTGGGAGAATTCAGTCACCAAAAAAGCATCTTGCTTCGATTGCAGCCTATTTAAATGTATCTCAGTCTTGGCTGTTAACAGGGGAAGGGAATGCCGAAGAGGTGTTACATGCTGAAATTCCCGTATATTGCATGAAAGACGGTGACAATATTTTACTCGGGCACTACAAACTCCCGATGAATATTGATGGTAATTGCTACGGCATTTTATCAGCACCTAGCTTTCCAGCCGAGATGCTAATTGTTGTCGATCCAAACAAAAAAGGAGATGGTTTCTATCTGGTTGAGGGGGATGTCGGGCCTGTTCTTGCGTATAGGTTCGACCACACGACACACCTTGAATGGCTTTATCTGTCTCATACGCCACCTAAAAAAACAACACTAATAGGCAAAGTAGAAGCATTGATCAATCAAGAGACTTACAAATATGCAGAAATTGAAAATTATTAAATTGTCAGATGGCACCGTTACATATCAGTCGGAATCAGGGACAACATTAACAGCACCTGCAAATAATTTGTTGCAGAAGAATATTTTATTGCTGTTCGACAGCAAAGACAGGGCACGGATCCGTGAGCATGCTTCCTCCTATATACCCTTAAAAATGGAATATGATCTCTTCTGGCTTGGCGGACTATTTGCCCTTTATCTGTCTTTCTTACTGCTGGCAATCCCAATGTCTCCAGACACAATCAATGTTTTTAATACGTTTCAGCCCGCAGGGATCCTCATTTTTCCACTAACTTTTATTATTCTCGATTCGGTCAATGAAATTTTTCAGTATCGCTATGCGCGGACACTGACTTTAATTGCTGCAATCATTATGGTGCTTGCATCAGCACTGATTTATCTGACTGTTAACGTTTTTGACTTATCAGAGCCATATCAAAACGTCTTTAGCAAATTACCAAAGCTTTATCTAATCAATGCGTTGTGTCTTTTTGTCGCAGACCAAACGAATAATATTGTGTTTAAAACCATACGTTATCGTCTGGCCGTATCACCGTTATGGCTCAGGTGTATTGTATCAACCACAATTGGCCAGATCTCATATACAATCATTTGGATTGGTCTGTTTTTCGGTCTTTCTGCCAACACGGATCTATTCGTTAAAGTCATCAATAACTACGGGTTCAAGGTCATTTATGCCGCTTGCCTTATCCCCGTCACTTATATGATTGTTGCGGTTTACCGAGCACGCAAACAGCAATATAAGACAATTGATACCTCTGAGGCAGGGTTGTAGTTATCCATAAGTCAATAGCCCAAGATTTCCCCTTTCATGACGAAAGGGGAAATTATTGTCGTTGACTGATTGTTTTATCTCGATGAGAAATTGGATTGATTTTTATGATAATAAATAGTCGGCAGGTAAGATGAAATGACACCAGAGCAAATGTTGGCACATGGGAAAAGCCTTGGTTTATGGAAGAAAGCGGAAAAGGTCGCGGCCAAGCCTAAAATTATTCATTGGACGCCCAAAACGATCCCAAATCCGGATAGTCCGGAACCCTCAGAGACAAAACAACCGCTCATACTAAAAGAGCGTCTTGATAAACAGCGGCAAGAAAACATCAAAGCGAATGAACAAGCATTTGAGCAAACACAACACAACCAGCAAGTGAAACGCTTTGCCAAATCACATTTAATCCCTTCCGGCACTTGTGATATCGGCACACAACGCGAGTCGTTATCTTCGATTGGTCAGTATTCGGCTTATACGGCAGTGCTGAACAATGGTATAGCAGAGGCCGGCAGTATATCCCGTGTTGCAGGTCAGGCACTGGTTGAAATCGAAGGGATGGCTATTCGCCTGATTGGTCTGGCTCCGACCGCTGCGGCTGTGATGTTAGGTGTATTCATCCCCAATCAATTAGCGGACGGCACTTTGTATAAAGAATCAGAAATTCGGTACAAATCAAGAGTGAAAACCAATATTCGCTTAGGAACGGATGATAACGGCCAGCTCTACGGATACCATGTTAACGGTGTAGACATCCCAAGGCGAGATGTTCATCAGCAGGGGGATAAATTCGTTGTGGATTTAGAGCCGGGGATCACCATTGAATGGGTGCCAATCAGTGGCGATTTTGGCGGTAAACCGATCCTTGTCAATCCGATCCCGGATATGGAAAAACTGGATGTATTGATTCACCCACAGGCCGATCAGGGTAAAGAGTTTGAAAAAACTTACATTACCCCGATTGAGGATGCAGACTTAAAAGACTACATTCTGACATTCCCGGCAGATACTGGATTACCACCGTTATATGTGGTTTACAAAGAAAGCGCTCGTAATGAATCCGGTGTCGTGACCGGCAACGGTGAAGATGTAACAGGCCTATGGCTGGAAGCAGCCGGAAAAGAGTTAGGCTCTCCGGTGCCTTCGCAAATCGCGGATAAGCTCAGAGGCCGTGAGTTCGGTAGCTTTGACGGCTTCCGGGAAGCTTTTTGGCTGGCCGTAAGTGAAGATAAAGTCTTAATGTCTCAGTTTAGTCGTTCCAACCAAACTTTAATTAGAATGGGCAATGCACCTTATCCAGTTCCAGAAGAACAAGTGGGTGGCAGAAAAACTTATGAAATACATCACGTTGAAGAAATACAGCATGGCGGAGCTGTGTATGATGTAGATAATATGAGAGTTAATACTCCTAAAAACCATATAAATATCCACAGGAATAAATAATGTTATTTCAGAAGAAACAAAGTCTTGATGAATATACAGAGTCAGAATTTTTAGATTTAATGTCAGAATTTTTTGATAACAAGCATAACTTGTCAGGAGAACAGTTCGGTAAACATATCCGGGAGTTGACAGATTACTTTGAAGAAATCACACAGCATCCATATGGTAACGGTGTGATTTTTAATCCTAAAGATGGTCAGGAAGATTCTCCAAAAGGCATTGTTGCTGAGGTCAAACGATGGCGAAGGTCACAAGGTTTACCATGCTTTAAGGACTGATTCAGTCTTTTTTTAAAATTCCCCTTAGTGCGCATTATATA
>NZ_JCARSY010000067.1:0-7600 GCF_059641415.1 Vibrio rubrogenes | reverse complement strand
AACTACGATTTAAAAACTTCACATACCGATTTTGACAGTGTGCGTGCAGTCTTGAGACCGGGTTATATCTGGGATCAGTTCAATCAAACAGGGGTCGAGCTGGGCTACTTTAATCAGACGAACCGTGTTGACGGTAAGAGTTATGACGAAAGTGGCTACAAACTAACCATGTATCATGCTTTTAAGGTCGCAACCAGTATACTGAGATCTCGTCCGGAAATTCGGTTTTACACCACATACATGAAAGCACTAGATAATGAGATCACCAATTTCTCTTTTGATGGTGAGAAAAACGATCAATTGAGCTTCGGTGTGCAGGCTGAAATCTGGTGGTTCTGACACAGATATAATTACGCATTTATATGTCACGTATCATGCAAGTAATTTTGGCGTGATGAATTGACGGCTGACACAGTGCCATATCCAGTATGGGATATGGCACTGTTTATGTTGAGAAACATGCAATAGAATTGAAGGCCCTGAATGAGCCTTACGTCATCAGAATTTTACAGCTTGATCACGACACGGCCGGTTGTCTGGCCATTGGTGATATCCTCAGCATATTGAGGGACTTCATTTAACGTAATTTCAGTGCAAGCTTGCTCAAAATAACTCGCCGGTAATAATTCAGCAATTTTTTCCCAGGCGGCAATCCGTCTGTCACGTGGACAGCTCACGGAATCAACACCTTGCAAACGGACATTGCGTAAAATAAATGGCATCACCGTCGTTGGCAGGTCAAATCCGCCCGCAAGGCCGCAGGCAGCGACAGCGCTATTGTAATCCATTTGCGAGAGAACTTTGGCAAGTACTTTGCTGCCGACAGTATCGACAGCACCGGCCCAGATTTGCTTTTCTAACGGGCGAGCCGGTTCTTCAAATTCATGACGATCAATAATTTGGCTTGCTCCCAACTTTTCGAGTAAGGGGCCATTTTGTTCAACCCGGCCAGTCACCGCTGCCACTTTGTAGCCCAGTTGCGACAACAGTGTCACTGCGACAGAACCCACACCACCACTTGCGCCGGTAACCAAAATACTACCGTCTTCTGGTTTAATGCCTGCGTCGAGCAATGCCTGAACACACAGCATAGCCGTAAAGCCGGCTGTGCCGACCATCATGGCCTGTTTCGGACTCAAACCTTGTGGAAGAGGGACAAGCCAATCTGCTTTGAGACTTGCCTTTTGTGCCATGCCGCCCCAATGGTTTTCTCCGACACCCCAACCGGTTAATACAACAGAATCACCCGCTTGATAGCGAGAATCATCTGAATGGAGAACTTGCCCTGCTAAATCTATCCCGGGCACCATAGGAAAATTACGGATGATTTTTCCTTTGCCTGTGATAGCCAGACCATCTTTATAGTTCAATGACGAGTAATCGACAGCGACTAATACTTCACCTTCGGGAAGTTGTGATTCATCAATCTGTTCTATAGTTGCGAATGTTTTTTTATCTTCCTGATTAAGGATTAAAGCATTAAACATAAAGTTCTCCACAAGTAGGGTAATGACAAACTAGCGACAGTCTAGCGCTTATACCTGTATGACTTAAATGAAACTTTAGCATTGTACTATGTATAATCGTCATAACATTTGTCGGTATTGGCCAGCTAGCCCGCTTTTATATAACCAGATAACGACTTTCATCACTGATGATTGCCGGTCCTCAACTATTGTAAACACTGCTTACACCGTATGAAGGGCAAGGCAATTTTTATGATGATTCGTCACTCAATCAGCCTGAAATGCGAGGGGAAGCACAATCAGGAACAGGTTTTTAACCGGCCTTAAACGTCAGAATATAGTGATCGGGGCAACCGTCGATATCAAAATCGATCACTTCAAACCCGGCTTGCCGGACTTCATTCATCGCCTGTTGGGGTGAGACCCGGGCATTGCTGCCTTTGTAATCGACGAAAACAAATTTCGTATCGCGGGTTGTCTGCTCGCGCATTTTGAGCAAAAACGCATCACGCTCCTGAATAAAACGGTATGTGTTGGCCATGAATATGGTCTCGACATCAGCAGGAATACACGGATCATCACGTTGCGATAAAATAACCCGGACATTGGCAAACGTCTGATCAGAAAACCGCGCTTGCATATAAGCTACCATATTAGGCTCACAATCAATCGCGTAGATTTTTCCCTGACGGATGATCTGCGAGAATAGATTAGAGAAGTAACCGGTGCCGGCACCGATGTCAGCAATCGTTTCATATTCTTTCAATGCAAGGCTGCCAATGATATGACTGGTTCTTTGCCACTCTTCGCGATTTTCGCCGTCAAAGATTTCTTTTAACCGTTCTGGTTCTGCAAAACTAATATTCATGATATTTATCGACTCATAATTTATTGTATTGATTTATCTGTTCTTTTTTGAGCCAGCGCATTGCTCGTGCTAACTCATTGGTTATCTGAACTCATCGGTTACCTGAACTAATTACTTGCCTGAAGTTCACGCAGCAGCGGGAATGTCTGACTGACATTTTCTTGCGTCACAACGAAGCCACAAAAGCGCTGACTCTGATCATAAGCTTTCGCGACAATGCCTTGTTCGGTCATACTGATTTGCCAGCTGGCGGCCGTGTGACTGTTTCCCCCGAGCTGAATCGGATAGCGAGGTGTTTTCACTTTCGTAATCATGGGGGGAAGTGTCAGTTCACCAGTGTTAGTCAGTAACTGACTCGCCAGTACATTGGCACTGAGCACAATCGGTTGTAAAAATGCCATGACCTGACCATTAATCTCCGCGCAGTCACCAAGCGCATAAATATCATCAACTGATGTTTTCATCTGCTTATCGACCACAATCCCACGATTGACTGCTACACCGGCTTGCTGTGCCAGCGCCGTATTGGGGATGATTCCGGCCGCAGAGATGATGCAGTCTGCCTGATATCGTGAACCTTGGCTGGTTACTGCGATGAGGCCACTTTTATCGTGTTCGACTGAGACAACATAGTCGAGACAGGCAATGTTTACCCCATCATGACGTAACTGTTTTTCAAGTGCTGTTGCAACAAAAGCAGGCATCAGGTTTTCCATCAGGTGAGCACTGGGTTCGACAATCTGTACTTGCTTACCGCTGGCACACAGATCCATTGCCAGCTCTGTACCGATCAGGCCACCGCCCATAATCACAATACGTTGGGCTCGGGCGATCCGGTGCTGTGATGTCCGGTATTCTGCCAGACTGTTCAGAGTCATCACTTGATTCACCGCATCTCCGTGCAATTTCGGAATAAATGAGCTGCCGCCGGTTGCCAGTACCAGCTTAGAAAAATGATAACGACTCCCGTTGGCCGTGATTGTGTGAGTGTTCGGATCAATTTCATCAACTCTGGTATTTGCGAAGAGCTCAATTTGATGCTGCATTGCAAATGCTTGTCCCTTGGTCGATATCAGGTCATCGGCAGTCTGCTGGCGGGTAAAAACATGGCTCAGATCCGGTTTGTTGTACTCGTCGCCACTATCGGCGGTAAACAACTGGATCGGCAGATCGCTATTTTTACGCCGTAATGTTTTGACCAGTTGGTAAGCGGCAAAGCCGCTACCAATAATAATCAGCGGAGCATTCATTAAGCAGCCTCCTGACCATTGTTCCCGTGTTCAACAAACACCTCTTTGCCTAAATGGCATTCAGGGCAAAGAAAATAGTCCGGTACGTCGTCCCATGGGGTGCCCGGAGCGACTCCCTGATTGGGTTCACCGAGAGTCGGGTCGTAAATCCAGTTACAAACCGTACAGATCATACACTGGCAATCCGTCGGGTGTGAATCGGTTACCGGCGGTGTCGCGCTTTCAGTTGGCTTGGGAGCTGTCTGTCCGGGAGATTGTGTGACCAGTCCTTCATTGCTCAGTGCCCACAACTTCGCAACCTGACGGCCATGCTCACGGCAGGTACGCATGGCTTGACCGTCGGGACGCCACTTGGTTTTCAGGCTTAACGCGGTTTCAAATCCGGCATCGGTTAAACGCGCATGGATACGGTCAACGGCACCGCCATTCCAGCCATAACTACCAAATGCGGCAGCTTTTTTGTTTTTGAACCGCAGCCCGGTGATCTCTTCCAGCATACCGGCAATTTTGGGCATCATCACGTTATTCATGGTCGATGAGCCGACAAAGATACCCTTCGAACGAAATACATTGGCCAGAATTTCATTTTTATCATGTTTGGCGACGTTAAATACTTTTACCGCCACTTTCGGGTCAACATCGTAGAATCCCTGAGCAATCGCATCGGCCATCATCCGGGTATTGTTCGACATCGAATCGTACAGAATCGTGATCCGATCTTCTTGGTAGTGATCCGCCCACGCTAAATACTGGTGCACAATCTGAGTCGGATTATCGCGCCATACAATACCGTGAGACGTGGCGATCATATCTACCGGCAGATTAAAGCTGAGCACTTCTTTAATTTTTGCCGTGACCAGGCTGCTGAACGGGGTCAGGATATTGGAGTAGTAACGCAGGCACTGCTCCATCAATTCGTTCTGATCGACTTCATCGTTAAACAGATGTTCATCGCAGTAGTGCTGACCAAAGGCATCGTTACTGAACAGCACCGCATCGCCGGTGAGATAGGTCATCATACTGTCTGGCCAGTGTAACATCGGGGCTTCAACAAAAATCAGTTGCTTGCCATTACCGATATCAAGGGTATCGCCGGTTTTAACCGTTCTGAAATCCCACTCCGGATGATGATGGTGACCGACAATTGAGTCAATTGCCGCTTCAGTACAATAAATAGGGGTTCCGGGTATTTTATCCATCAGCGCAGACAACGCGCCTGAGTGATCTTCTTCAGCATGATTGACCACGATAAAGTCGATTGTGTTCAAATCGATTTCCATCTCCAGATTTTGCAGGAATTGAGTGCTGAAACGGTGATCAACCGTATCGATCAGAACGGTTTTTTCTTCGCGAATCAGATAGCTGTTGTAGCTGGTTCCTTTGGTGATTTTATATTCTGTACCGTGAAAGTCCTGTACTTCCCAGTCACGTTGTCCAACCCAGTGAATATTATTTTTTACATGAATCGTCATTGTTCTCTTACCTTAAAACGGTTATCACAGTTGTTTGGATAAGAGCAGGTTGTGTGCCATAAAATTAATCCAATAAATATCAATTGGTTAGTATTTGTTGAATGCGGTTTTTATCTTTTTGACAAAGAAATAAAATTGTCTTTATGATAAGGTTTTTGTCATATCGACAAAATGAAGGTAAAAGCTATGGTAACGCAGCAGGTCGGCAAAGCGTGGGTACAGGTTGCATTGGATATTACATCCGGCATTTCTGATCAGGACAGATTCGACAGATTACTGGCGACAATCAGGCAAACCTTGAAATGTGATGCGTCTGCCTTACTACTGTTTCGGGATCAGCAGTTCGTTCCTCTGGCAATTAACGGGCTCAGTGAAGATGTGCTGGGGCGTCGGTTTGACGTCCAACAGCACCCTCGTCTTGAGGCAATTGCCAGAGCCGGTGATATTGTCCGCTTTCCTTCCGACAGTGATATTCCCGATCCCTATGATGGTTTGATCCCCAATCATGAAGAAGAACTCAAGGTACATTCTTGTATCGGGCTGCCCCTGATGTTGGATGATCGTCTGATCGGAGCGGTGACGATAGATGCGTTTGACCCGACGCAGTTTGAGCGCTTCAAAGATGATGATCTGCGCATCATCAGTGCTTTGGCTGCCAGCAGTCTCAATACCGCCTTGCTCATGGAGCAATTAGAACGGACGGCGGGGGTTGAAGCCAGCGCGTCAAGACGTTCCCGTACATTGAATCAGCAAGGAGACATGATCGGGCAGTCCCCGTCAATGCTGGCACTCAAATCACAGATTGATGCGGTTGCCGATACCGACCTTTCCGTACTGATCATGGGGGAAACCGGGGTCGGTAAAGAGTTGGTCGCGAATGCGCTGCACCGCCAGTCCGGTCGGGCTGAAAATGCTTTGGTGTATCTGAACTGTGCCGCACTGCCGGAATCTGTCGCTGAGAGTGAGTTGTTCGGCCATGTCAAAGGCGCTTTTACCGGTGCGATCAGTCACCGAAAAGGTAAATTTGAACTGGCGGATAACGGCACACTGTTTTTGGATGAAATCGGTGAACTGTCACTCCCGCTTCAGGCCAAATTGCTGCGCGCGCTTCAGTACGGTGATATTCAGCGGGTCGGGGATGACCGCAACATCAAAGTCAATGTCCGGATTATCGCAGCCACGAACCGAGTGATGCATGATGAGGTCAAAGCCGGTCGTTTCAGAGCGGATCTGTACCATCGCTTGAGTGTTTTTCCAATCTTTGTGCCGCCTTTACGTGAGCGCGATAAAGATATCGTCCTGCTTGCCGGTTTTTTTGCTGAACGATGCGCACATAAATTAGGGGTAGCGAATATCAGTCTGGATGCGGCAACTCTCAGTATGATCCAACGTTACACTTGGCCGGGTAATGTCCGTGAGCTTGAACATGCCATCAACCGAGCATCCGTAATTGCCAAGTCTGACTCTCCCTCAGAGCCGATTACGCTGTTGCCACACCATTTTAACTTTGCCGTCGAGGTTGCTGATCTCTCCGGGGCGGAAGAGCCGTCAGATCAAAGTATGTCTGAAAACCGGCTGGTCGAACTGCAACATCACGGGCTCAAAGAAGCCATTGATCTGTTTCAGGCTCAGTTGGTCCAGCGTGCCTATCTGGAAAATGATAATAATCTCAGTGCTACCGCGAAACAGTTGAAAATGAATCCGGGTAATTTACACCGTCTGATGAAGCGCCTCGGCCTGAAATAAGGGGTGAAATTGTCTGCCCCCACATATAAAAGATTCATCAGTCGATGCAAGTCCGCAGCAAAATGTGGATTTTCTATCGGTCATGTTTTGCTGCTGCCTGATGAGCTGATTGAGTTGTATGCCGTCAGGCTGAACGCAAAAATGTTATCTTCATTCAAAAAACAGCCTTCCCAAAATCAAACTGACTTGATAATGCGTGAATCCTGACCTGCATGTTGCATATAATGGTTCGACTTGCAGATCCATTTTTATTTCATATAAATCATCTGGCTGCGGTAGCGTGGTGAATCAGGAAAGGCTTGGTTGAAAAAATACCAGTCACCATGTTCCAACAATCATAAAGAAAGCAACACGAAGGGTGTTTACATGGCAACGTTAGGGTTCAGGCTCACCATCGATGGTGTCAATGATGAGACCTTGGTGGTCCGTGACTATCAGGGGATCGAGTCCATCTCAGATTCAGTCGATGATCAAGGCCAGCCGGTTTATGGCTATCGCTATACCATCGATATTGCCAGTCGCAACAGCGACCTGAATTTCGGGCAGATGGTCGATAGCACCGCACTGCTTGAAGTGCTGCGCGATCATGAGGTCGTGCAAAAAGTGCACGGCATTATCCGCAATTTCAGCCGGGGCGATACCGGTCACCATCATACCTTTTATTCACTTACCTTGGTGCCGTCACTGGAAAGACTGTCGCTGCGTCATAACAGCCGGATCTTCCAGCAACTGGACGTGCCAGAAATTCTCTCGGTGCTGTTTCAGGAAATGAATATCAATGATTACGCATTTTCGGTT
>NZ_JCARSY010000066.1:0-7754 GCF_059641415.1 Vibrio rubrogenes | reverse complement strand
TGGGCACTGGTTTATTCTTCAAGAGTACGTATCAGTGCTTGGCATTTATACAAAACTGAACGTGAGCATGCTGAGTTTAGGCCCGGGGGGTGACACTATCAGGGATAGGGCAATGGTAAGGATTCACTTTGCAGACACTTTCCAACTCCGCTTTAGCTTGACTCACTAGCTCAGGATTAAGCAGGACTTCAAGGCCCGTTGCGGCCATCACCTTAGCTGCGGCAATCATCCCCTTATAACTGATAGAGGTATTGCCCTGAGATACCGCTTGCCAAGTATGCAAAGGGGTGCCAAAGGCGTAACAAGCTGAGAAACATTGTACTGTTGGGACTACCCAACTGACATCACCAACGTCGGTCGAACCATAAAGTAACTCATAACATGGCTTATATTGAACCACGCTGTTGAGGACTGGATGATGATAAAGGTAGTCCAAATCGCTTTGTGCTATCTCCCTGTTTGTTGCCAGAACTTGATTAATATTGGCCAGAATATCCTCGCGAGTGAAGGTGTTTCTAATTTCTGACATATATTCCAGCTCGCCTTCATCATATTTGGGCACTCCTAACTGGTTAAGATGCTTTGACATGACCTGTTCAAGGAGTCGGTTAGGCTGATAACTGGAACACGCTTTAATAAAATCCACCTCTACGCGAGTCCCGCTCATCATAGCAGCCCCTTGAGCGACTTGCTGTAATCGCTCATAGATATCCTGAACATCTGAAACACGAGGAGAACGGATCAGATAGCGAACGGAAGCTTCGGGCTGGACAACATTAGGGGCTGATCCCCCGGCATTTGTTATCGCATAATGAAGTCTTGAGTCGGTGGGAATGTGCTCTCTCAAGTAATTCGCACCAACATTCATGAGTTCAACTGAGTCTAAGGCACTACGACCGCTATGGGGGGCCGCTGCTGCGTGTGCTGCTTTACCATGAAAGTAAAACTCCGCTTGGATGTTTGCTAGCGTCGGGGTATTAAACACACCCATAAATGTTTGAGGATGCCAGGTTATAGCGATATCCGTGTTAGAAAAAACACCGTCGCGCACCATAAAGGTTTTTCCGGCCCCCCCTTCTTCTGCGGGACATCCATAAAATGTGACTCTCCCAGGTAAGCCTTGTTCTTCAATACGGTTCTTCAATGACAGAGCAGCAGCTACCGCAGCAACGCCAAGTAAATGGTGTCCGCATCCATGTCCATTGCCTCCTTCGGTAATACAAGACTGTTTAGTTGAATGGGCATGCTGGCTTAGACCGGGGAGAGCATCATATTCGCCTAATAAACCAATATTGGGATAACCGTTGCCGTAGGTTGCAATAAAGGCTGTATCAAGATTCGCTACTGGTGCGGTAATGGTAAAGCCATGCTCTTGCAAAAAGGCTTTAATTGTTGAACAAGACTGGTATTCTTCGAATCTCGTTTCGGCAAACTCCCAAATCTGACGGCTTAAGTCCGTCAGTTCCGGTTCATACTTATCAATATCGTCCCATAACGTTTGATACATGTCCTGATGCTCAATTGTGTCATCAGATAGAACCTCAGCTTCATATGTTAACATCACAATTCCTTTCGTCTTATCTATCCAACCATGCTGACTTGGGAATGGAGACCCGTATTCAACATCAACGAATCTGCATTACTTGGTTTTAATTTAATGAGTCCTGAAACTCTTTAGCATTCATTACAACCTCAGAGAGCAAAGCTAAAGCGTTTTGCAGTACACTTTCATTAAAATCGAACTTATCGTTATGGTGGCCCGCCGCCAGTTCTGTACCGAAAATCATATAAGTGGCATGTCCACCATGATGTTTGACTCGCTCCATAAAGTAAGTCGCATCTTCCGAACCCGATGCCCCTTCAGTAAGGTGGTGCACTTTACGGAAACGATTCAAGCCTTCCGCTTTATCGGCAATAAATGAGACCCAGTTTGGTGAAGGAGCACTTTGCTGTGCTGAGCCAACAACGTCAATCTTGTAGTCGACTTCGTACATTGCTGCCACCCCTTTGATAACAGCCTCACTTCGGGCAAACATATAATCATTAATGTTATTGTTTTCGCCACGACACTCGATTTTGAGATGGGCATGCTGGGCTATGACATTACGCCCTGTACCGGCATTGATTACGCCAACGTTAATTCTGGATGCGCCTTCGCTGTGACGACTAATACTATGTAAGCCAATAGTGGTCTGAGCTGCCGCCAGAATGGCATTTTTCCCTTGTTCTGGGCTACCGCCGGCATGAGAAGGGACACCTTGGAAGTCTACGTTGAATTTGGTTGTCGCTAAGAATTCGTTACTTCCGCAGATGACTTCATTGTCAGGAACCCCTGTTCCAATGTGAATAGCAATAAAACAATCGACATCATCAACTACGCCGGCATCCACCATGGATTTCGCCCCGCGAGTGCCTTCTTCCGCTGGTTGGAAAATAAGTTTAATGGTTCCAGATAATTGCTCTTTGTTCTCCATTAAATAGTTCGCAAGCCCTAAGCCTATTGCCGTATGACCATCATGACCGCAGGCATGGGACATATTATGATTAATAGAAGCAAAGCCACATTGATGAGGCAGGTGATCTCCCGACGAAGCTTCTTCTAAATCAAGAGCATCCATGTCAACTCTTACGCCAATCGTAGGGCCAGGTTTTCCTGTTGCTAACGTGGCGACAATACCAGTGAAACCGCCGGAAAAGTAACTCAGCCATTTTTCAATGGCCCCTTGTTCAAGCGCTCTTTTCTCTTGCTGTTGTAAAAATTCCGGGCTTGGTACGCCCATACGTGATTCTGTGTTAATCACGTCGCGACCCAGGGCAAGTTGATAGCCTAATTTATCTAATAAATCAGCCACTATAGTTGATGTTCTAAACTCTACCCAGCCTGATTCTGGATGCTTGTGAAGATCACGACGCCATTCGATCATTTTCTTGCTAATAGTATTTAGTTGAGACTCATAATTATTATCTGGCATCATTTATTCTCCGTTATGATTCTAAAGTGCAGTTAGTTTTGAGCAGTGACAAATGGGGGAGGGCTTCCCCCATTTGGCCTGATTCAATGTTGAAGGCTTATAGCATTGGATAAATACCTGGACCGATAGGTAAATTAAAAGTAAAGAAGATAAGAAGAAGTACGAGCCAGCTACCTAAGAATGCAAGTGTGTACGGCATGAGCAAGGCGATCATCGATCCCATTCCGGCTTTTCTATCATACTCCTTCATCATAGATAAAATGACTACAAAATAAGGGCTTAACGGCGTAACAATGTTTGTAGAAGAATCTGCAACTCGGTAGGCTAGCTGAATAAAAGCGGGGTGATAACCTAATTGCATAAACATCGGTACAAAAACAGGAGCCTCAAGTGCCCATTTAGCAGAGCCACTTGGAATCAGGAAGTTAAGTCCTGCTGTAAATACACAGTAACCAAGTATTACTGCTATTCCGTCAAAGTGGATATCTTTTAATAATTCTGCACCGTTAACAGCGACCCAAGTTCCTAAATGGCTCCAGTTAAAATAGGCGATAAACTGAGAGCAAAAAAAGATAAGAACAATATAGCTCGACATATCAGAAATGGCTTCGGACATATATCGAGTCAGATCTTTACTGTTTTTGATTAGGCCAAGTGTTATTCCATATGCCGTACCAACTGAAATAAAGAAAAACAGAATAATAGGTATAATACCTTTCAAAAATGGAGAAGGGATTAAACCGCCATTTGCATTTTGAAGGGGTGAACCCGGCCACAGTACAAACGTTGTGATCGCTGCAAGATAGATAACCGCTGTGATACCTGCATTACGTAGCGCGCGACCTTCCAACACAGGATTCGTCATTGACTTTTGTTTGCCTTGGTATTTTCCCAGCTTTGGCTCAATGATTTTTTCGGTAACCAATACACCGACTGCAGTCAAAACAAATACTGATACGATGTTGAAGTACCAGTTATCGATAGGAGTGACTGTCATATCCGGAGCAACCGCTTTCACCGCTTCACTGGAAATGCCAGATAATAAGGCGTCAGTTCCTGCAATTACTAAGTTAGCGGTAAATCCGGCACCAGCACTCGCAAAACCAGCCATAAGTCCGACAATTGGGTTTCTACCTACTGACATAAAGACCAGTGCTGCTAAAGGTGGTAATACCACCATAGAAGCGTCGGAAGCAATATTCATCATAATGCCGGCAAACACCACCGCAGTAGTAATCATAGACTTGGGGGCATTAAGAATAGTGTGTTTAACTACACTTTCTAACAATCCGACTCGTTCAGCTAGTCCAACCCCAATTAACATTGATAGAACTAAGCCTAATGGCGCAAAACCCGTGAAATTTTTCACCATATTAGTAAAAATGTAAACAATGCCTTCGTCAGACATTAAACTGCGGATTGGAAGTTCTTTACCGGTTGCAGGGTGAATAACTGATGCGCCTCCATTTGCTGCTAATACAGAAGCGACAACCACTACAATCGTCAAAATAAAAAACAAAACAATTGGCTCGGGTAGCTTGTTTCCCACCCTCTCTATTGCACTAAATATGCGGCTTTGTGATGCAGTTTTCGTTGAAACTGCCGTTTGCACTTGTGACATTTGTACCATCCTTGTTGATGTACTACTCAAAGTGAAGGCTTCTATTCATCTTCCTGATGATGTTCTATCAAGAAACCTCTTTACTCAGACAATCTATTCACAGTATGGATATCAAACAAGACAACAATTATTATATGGTGATAACCTGAGGTTATCACGGAAGAAGAAAAAGCTCATGGCACTAAAAATTAATCAGTTACGCACAATTTCCATGATTGCTAAGTGTGGAAGTATTCGTGGAGCAAGCCGACTCCTAGGTGTTTCACAACCTGCCTTAACTAAGACATTACGCGATCTGGAAGATAGTTTAGGAACTCAAGTTGTGATCAGAGGCAGTCAAGGTGTCACACTAACCGTAATCGGTGAACAATTACTCTCTCATGCAAACTTAATATTAAGAGAGATGGATATTGCTGAAGAGTACATTAAACAGATATTGGGTCAGCACGAAGGAACCATCAATATAGGCATTGGTGCTAGCGTGGCATGTGAACTCATGCCACAGGTTATTCGTAAATTTCGTATGAAATATCCACATGTCAGAATAAAAATCCAGGAAGGCCAACTGGAAATGCACATTGAGCAACTACGGCAAGGCAAATTAGATTTTGCCATAAATACCGTACAATCCGATTTGGCTCTTCATGAATTTACCAAAGAAAAATTGATTGAGATGCCATTTAAGCTTATGGCCAGAAAAGGGCATCCTAAACTGAAAGAGCAGAACCTGGAAGCGCTTCTGACATGTGACTGGATTATGCCCACAACAGGAATGAGCTTCCTCAATACCATCAATGAGATCCTATCTATGAAAGGCAAGAGACTCATGCATTCCATTACTTGTGAATCCTATCTTTCCGGATTATCAATCATTAGTCAGACAGACTGCATTGGCCTTGTTTCTTCAGCCGCGATAGAACATTATACCTACGCTTCTGAACTTACAGAGATTGTGTTAGATCCTCCTCTACCTTTAGCAACTTATTATCTGGTGTGCAGAAAATCCAGTCAACTTACCCCTCTTGCGTCTGAATTAGCAAAGTTGTTTAAGTATCAATCCCGTCCGTTATTTACTGGTATCAATCAAACTGTCGCCGATTCAAATTCTTCCATGAACAATATCAGCAAGGGCTAGGATAAATGAAACCTTTAAAGTGGCTGTAAGCTTGTTTGATATTGACCTTAAACATAGAGGTGGTGTTTTGCCATGTTGTAACTGCATAAACTGATTAAAAATAATTTAACAGTGCGTGGAACAAAGCAAATTCCCCATACAAAATTACTGGCACATTTGTATCCGGAAACGTCACACTCGGCATTTCGTAACTTAGAAGTGCCCCTTTATGTGTTAGACTTTTTACACTTTCAAATTCTGCCAATGTGCGTTTGCCTTACTAAAATTTATCCGACGAAATCCGCCCGGTGGACTCTATAAAATAACACTCCGTTTTGCAGTCTAACTTTTCTTATATCTTGCTAAGAGTCTGATTTAAAATTGAAAATAATATAAAAATCTGTATTATCGAACGATAAGAAAAACGGCTGAAATCCGTATGGGAAGTGTTAGCCCATTGTTCGAATGTCATATATTAATAGAGGTTTTCTTGAAATTAAAAGAACAAATTAGTCAAATTTTCCTGACTAAATTAAACTCGATGGTCAATCCCAAGTTTCATAATAAGTTCATCCTACTTCTACTTACAGCTGGGCTTGGATTGCTGACTCCCAGCGTCTTGAGTGTTTTAGTGAAATTTCAATTAATAACTGATGATCTTGTAATTAACATTGAGGCGGGTGAAACCACAAATAACAGTTTGGCATTTATCGGATTAGTATTTGTTTCGATGTCGGTTTATCTATTGAGGTTGGTGAGAAACCAAGAACATGAGGTTTTTATGTATGAAGAATCTCTAGATCACGATTTTTCAGTTAATTATTATATTTGTGAAGATTTTGATTATTTGAAAGAGTTGTGCTCAGGGGATTTAACAAATTTCCCTGAAGATAAAGCAATGTTGTTACAGAATAATGTTTTAGATACAATTAATAGTATTATTTCTTCTCATCCTTGCAAATATCGACCTACAAGTCACTTTACTTCTGAAGATTTCGGCAGTGAGGAAAACTACATTAGTCTATATCCACATGCATCAAAACCAAACAAAGGTCAGGCTAATCATGCTTACTTTAGTCTTATTAGAGAACTAGACGAGAATGATAAAAAGTCTCTTTATACTAAAGATTCAATCATCAAGTTAATGATTGATAGTGGTTTTTCTGGTCGACTTGGCTATGCTGGAGCATATCCAAATGAATGCTGGGATGTTGAGTTACAAGAAGAGCTTGTTGTAAGAAAGTTATGGGTGCTGTTTCTATCTATTAAAAACAACTCGAATAAACTCGTTGATTTAGATTCTTTATTAGTTGATTTTAATAATAAAAATGAATTCTATGACTTCGAGTTAAATTCAGAGCAGCAGAAAGTGTCAACGCTACCAAAAATTATGCTGGAACCGGGCAAATGCATCGTTATTCCTGTTAGTATTTTAGTACCACCTTTAACACCGTTATCGCGCCAAAAAATTGTTCAACATCACAAGAATAGCTACGAAGAGAAAGTGTATGAAGTATTCGAAGAGTCTATAATGCTTGAAGAAGATCAAACGTTCTTCGTTTACGGTGAACAGTGGAACGTAAAGCGTTTAAACTATCAAAAAGGCGGGCGTTCACTTTCAACAAACATTAGATGTTTTGATCCAACAAATACATTTACCCTGAACGTAGGGTGGCAGATTGGTTCATGTCCGCATTTATTTAGTTTAAAAGCTGATAAGATAGTATATGAAAGAGAACTGCTAGCATCTTGTGTGTCCAAGGTCGGTGAGGACCTCTTTGTTGTCCCAAGCACATTCAGTCGGCTAGTGATCGCTGAAATTGAAGACGAGGTTACAACTATTAAGTGTTTACGTGTAAATGGTAACGCGTTGGTTCACGATATTACCCTTAAAAAGGGAGATGCATACGAGTTTAATGTAAACGAAGGAGACATTGTAGAAATTGTGGGCTTATATGAACCATATATTAGCCAAACGAGTAACGTTCCTGTAGGTAATAAACGAAACGATCTGATTTGTAACTATATGCGAAGCTATAACAATAAA
>NZ_JCARSY010000065.1:0-7768 GCF_059641415.1 Vibrio rubrogenes | reverse complement strand
CACTGGCAAAATCCGGTGCCGGGCGTAGGAACCCGCTCACAAGACTCCAAGTATTATAGGTTGCTAACTTTTAGTTGGTTTTTTACTATATGCGGCCTCAGCACATCTGAATTATGGTGAGCTGGGCAAGGCAGCCTTAGCTGACCGTGTCTTGGAGAGCGGTATTCCTACACCTTGTTCCAGTTCACCACCCGAGTGTAGGAACTCTTGTGGTGAGTTTATTTTCATCATTCTCCAAGGAATCAACTATGTACGAAACCATCCCTTATAATCCCGAGTTCGCCCAAAAAGCCCGTGAATATTTGCGTCAGTTAGAAGAAATGTTTGAAGCCGAACAGCGGCACAACAGTCAAGAGCTACGCAACGTACTGCTGTATCTGAATAATCTGATTACCACTCATTATGTGCGCTACCATCAAGAGATTGATGAGGAGGATTTGGTGTAGTTAATTGGTTTGTTTATTTGGATTTCGAGCCGCGGTTGCGGCTCGTTATATTGAACATCATTGATATCACGACACCCGTACATAATCCTGCAGTACCGAGCGGACTTCTTCACTTTCCCATTGATAACCAGCAGCATATAACGCTCTGACCCGTTGGTTGGCTTCTTGGAGTTCATCACTCATCGGTTGCCATTCAGATTCGGGGAGTGGCTGACACCAGTTGACTACTTCTTTTCGGTTCATCATCTGACTCGGCAGAACATCTAAATCACGCTCCAGATACCAGTGTGCCCAGTAGCGTAACGTCACAATATTCCACAGCCGCCATAAAGGATAAAACAGCGGATTTTTTCGACGCATCTCCTGCATCTTCTGCCGATAAGCCGCCCGGGTGTAATCTGCCGTTTCAGTTTGCAGTTTGGCAGCGGCTGTCTGATCAATCCCTTGTGCGCCGTGCTCCATATAATCACGGATCAATTCAAACAATGACAGGCCTTCTTCTTTTGAATACACCGGCAGACTGATCAAATATTTTTTATCCGTCTCACCCGGTAAAGGACACATAAAATTCAGCGTATACATCGTCCGTAAACCAATATAACTGACGGCACTTAAGTGGTGTAGTTCAACCGCCACTTGCTCCCACGGCACACCAATAAATTGTTGTTGCTCGGTTTGATGAAGCTGCTTTCTGAGCTGACGAAAATAGGTAAACCACGGTTTAAGCGGGATATATATTAGTAATGCACCTCCTAACAGAAAAATAATACCGGTTATCAACCAAGCGGTGGAAAGCCCCCTTTCAGCAAAAAATAATCCCCACCCTGTAGAAAATAAAGCAAATCCAGCAAACCCAGATAAGAGGGTGAGATCTGACATCCCTTGGCTATAACCTTTGCTTGTCATATTACCAAAAAAAGAAGGTCGAATAAGGCCAGCTGATTTGACTCTTGAGATTAACAATTCCCGCTTCTGAGGATGAAAAATTACTGGTATATTTTTACGAGCGCTATCAGCAGAATCTTTAAACTGTAAATAAATCCCTCCCCCCACAAATAAGGTAAACAAGACCGGAACTGGTAAAATAGGTAATAAAAAATACATCAATCCAAAGATCCAAAAACCAGCGATAAAACCGAGAGCCAATAATACGATGAGCAGCAACATCTGTATCAAGCCTGATGCAGCATTAACACTACGTAATTCCAATAATCCATGTTGATTGACCGAAATGGATTTGGTTACAACAATCGGCTGGCGATTATTTGTTACTGGTAACGGTGCCAATGCCAGCCTTTCTATATCATTGTCTTTGACCACTTGCCCACAGGACATCATCGCAATCGTCTCGGCTTGGGCTGTCAATTCACTCATCATTTCACATCAGATAACCAGATTTCGAGCCGCAATTGCGGCTCGTTATATTGAACATCATTGATATCACGGCACCCGCACATAATCCTGCAGTACCGAGCGGACTTCTTCACTTTCCCATTGATAACCGGCTGCATATAACGCTCTGACCCGTTGATTGGCTTCTTGGAGTTCATCACTCATCGGTTGCCATTCAGATTCGGGGAGTGGCTGACACCAGTTGACCACTTCTTCTCGGTTCATCATCTGACTCGGCAGAACATCTAAATCACGCTCCAGATACCAGTGTGCCCAGTAGCGTAACGTCACAATATTCCACAGCCGCCATAAAGGATAAAACAGCGGATTTTTTCGACGCATCTCCTGCATCTTTTGCCGATAAGCCGCCCGGGTGTAATCTGCCGTTTCAGTTTGCAGTTTGGCAGCGGCTGTCTGATCAATCCCTTGTGCACCGTGCTCCATATAATCACGGATCAATTCAAACAATGACAGACCTTCTTCTTTTGAATACACCGGCAGACTGATCAAATATTTTTTATCCGTCTCGCCCGGTAAAGGACACATAAAATTCAGCGTATACATCGTCCGTAAACCGATATAACTGACGGCACTTAAGTGGTGTAATTCGACTGCAACCTGTTCCCACGGAACACCAATCAGTTGAGACTCGGTTTGACGAGGCTGCTTTCTTAGCTGACGAAAATAGGTAAACCACGGTTTGAGCGGGATATATAGGCAGAAGAGACCAATCAGTATTAAAGATATGGTTAAAGGTAACCCTTCACCATATTCTGAGTCCAGAATATGACCGACACATCTCGCCCAACCAAGCGAAAAAATAATAGCTCCGGAGAATGCAGCTAAAATCACCCTATCTGATGCTCCTTTCTTAAAACCATCACTGTTCATTGAACTAAATAGTGAAGGGCGCTCCAATTTGTTTCCTGCTCGATAAATGAGCACTTCCTGCCTTTGCGGATGAAAAACCGTAGGAACATTCCTACGAACACTATCTCTTCCATCCTTTTGGTCAAAGTATAATGTCCCACCTAAAAAAACACTAAAGAACAAGGGTATTGGTAGAAAAAACAAAAGCATCTTGCTCATCATAAACCAAACAAAAATAATACTCCCTAATAAAAATATGCCTCCAAAGAGCATGAGTTTAGCCGCACCAATATTTGCATTAACACGACGAATTTCTAACAACTTTTTTTTATTAATCGCAACAAATTTCGTTACGGAAATCGGCTGGCGATTATTTGTCACTGGTAAAGGAGCCAATGCCAGCCTTTCTATATCATTGTCTTTGACCACTTGCCCACAGGACATCATCGCAATCGTTTCGGATTGGGCTGTCAATTCACTCATCATTTAACTCCATGTAACCAGATGTGAACCCGAAGGGGCATCGATTTCTTCCTGACTGAGGCTGAGCACATTATGGTCGGTGAACGGTATGTGCATCGCTTTACTCATATGAAAATCCCAGTTGTTCCGATACCATTTATTTTCACCACTCCGCAGCGATACACAGCACCGAATTTGATTGATATATCTTTCATTTAACCAGTCACTGCGAACAAAAAAGGTTAGTTCACAGCCACCATTCATCGGCAGTAACGTCGCATCCACTTTCAGTGACTCCAGCACATCAACCCACTCCCCGCGGAATCTGCGTCTCGGATCCCGGCAGAATGCTTTCAGCTCCAGCTTGCAATTTTCAGCGGTCGGTCGCGAAACTTGAGGCAGAAAAATTTTCAATTGCACTTCGGTCTCAACCGACTGATCCTCTGTATATGTGTTATTAAGCACTTCATAACGGGCTCCCGGCTTAAACGACTGCGGTGCCAAGACTTCATAATGATTGGTCAGTGACCAACCTTGATCATCCTTACCCCATGCGGTGTCATCCGCCCAATCGACCAAAGGTGGCCACTTGTAGTACTGCCACAACTTATCAATCACAAAAAATGCTACCCATAAATAAACGTTAAAACGAATAAATTCTGCTGCGATCGACAGTGTTCCTGACATAGCTATTTGAGTACTTTCTATTGCTCCAGTATATAGACGATAAGCTGTAACTGAGTAGAGATAAGTCTCTCTTACTCCAACACTAAGTCCCGCTACACTTATACCAACTCTTGATAATGAGAGCAGAAAATTCCTTGATCTCCAATCACTAGACGCCTCGTGGAACACATCCATACCAGCATCCCACGTCCGGATCCCCATCCCAATCGCGCCCATCGCTGTTACAATCGGTGTACTGTAAACTGTCCATGTCGCCAAACGAGCCAGTGTTGCCTCATGCAGCGCTTCATCACCCACTTTCAAAGAGGCGTTAAGCCACGCGGTATAAATCGTGCCGGCAGAAGAAATAACAGAGGCGGTTGCGGTAATCCCGGCCTCTGCAAAAGTGAGTAATTCCCCTTCTTGCGGGTCATCATCGGTCAAAGCTTCCCACGCGTGCCATGCACTCCAGACATACATATAAGTCAGCAGGAAAGATATACTGGTCTTGACAATTTTACCGGCATCGGGTTTCCCTTCTGCGGTCAGCATTTCCCGTACCGTCCCCCGGGCGTTGATGCTTCTGACCATCTGTTTGGCTTCATCCATCACCTGAGACATCGGATAACTACCACTCTTTTTGATGCCAAGGCTGACTTCCGGGCCGGAGTGACTCAGAATTTCATTATATTTTGACCGGAACTGACCTAATAATTGGTTTTTTGAACGCTTTGCTGCCCTTAATTCACGCACATAATTTGCCCGGGCAGTATGGCGGGCTGATTTTGACATTTGCAGAATGCTATTGTTACGGCCTTTAATGGCTTTGATCGTCTGCTCGGTCTGTTTGAGGTTTTTATTGATTTGATCGAGTTCCTGATGCAGTGACTGAAGCTTACCGGCCGCCTGTTGGTCCGGGATATGCCACTGGATACCATTGGCTTTAAAGTTCAGATTAAGCAGTTGTTTTGTCCCTTGACTGAGCTTATCCAGATTATTGCTCAAACGCTGGGTAAAGTTCATCTCTCCTCCCGGCGCTTGTAATGCTGCGGTCATCGACACAACAAATGCTTCATTCTTTAAAGATAAGCTCTGAACAACCCGGGCCTTCAGATCATCATCAAGAATCGGATTCAGGTGATTCAGATTATTGGCTGTCTCCACTTTTTTATTAAATGATTCAACCCCTTTCAGCGCATCACCGATACTGACAAACTTTTTCCTGATATTGAGTACATCTTTCACTGAAACAAATGTGGTATCACTGGCAATGTCATCGTAAACCGATAACGGAAAATCATCCTCCCCGGCATAATACTCCAGCAACCACTGATCATCGTTGTTTTTAAAAAAAGCGGTCAGAATGTCTTCATAATCCAGTTTAATTTTGAAGTGATCTTTATTTTTCGGAGAAATATAAGCAGCCAGCAGAGACCACTTGGGTGCAATCCCTTTTACATAAGGATTCAGACGTTCCAGATTCTCTGAAACTGTGACTTTATAATCATCCCACTTTGTCACAAAATCGGTCATTTCATCATAATGAATCACCGTTTTGATGCCGTCTTTGCCAAAAGCCCCACCCTCAATCAATTGCTTGTATTCAGCGGCGCACTTTTCCAGCGTACTTTTCGCTGTGTAATAAGAAATGCTGTAATCCTCAGCCAGTTTCTTTGCCATTGCATTGGCTTTATTATTAACCGATCTTCCCATATTGGCAGGATAGGAACTTTGGTAACCATCTTTACCGAAAATACCGGGAACGCTGGAAGCCGCTTCCCAGTGATATTCATTCTGATCATTTAAAACTTCGATATGGTTTTTTAACCGTGCTGATAGTGCCTTTCTTTCCTCGTCATCAGAGATATGAATACCTAATGAGTCCAGTAGTGAATCAAATCGCCCGGCTAAGAATTGATCGACCTGCATCAGATTATTCAATAACTGCGCAACTTCATAGCGATCACAGTTACGGTGCCCATCCACTTCCTTTTCATACCAAGTTTTATATTGGGTCTTTAAATCGTTTTGCCGTTCAGCAGCTTCAACCAGATCGGCACAAATATCATTAATCAATAAAACGGCGCTATCTTTTTCATATTCGGGTAATACCGAAGATTGCACCGGCGACTGGGCTTCCGGCTGAAAGATTAAATTGGATAACCACCAATACTGACCTGAATCATACTGACCGCCAGACTCCGTTCTCTGCGCTGAAAAATCGATACAACCCGGGATTTTTTCTGTCGGCATTAGCCCTTTGGTACCATTGATGGGGTCAACATCACCCAGCAAGACCCGGTTCATCAGACTCGACTGATCATCGCTTGCCCCGAGTAAAATCTCTGCCCGCTCAGGTGTCATCGCAACCGGCATAAACAGAGCATGGAGAACACCACGTCGTGGGACAACTATCGTTTTCTGACCGCTGTCCTGAAATGCATCAGTACCCTTTTCAAAATAACGCCCAATCAGACTTTGATCATCTTTGACTTCAAATTCGTACAGCGTCTCTTTATCTTCACTGTGGATGATATAGAGAAAACCGGGATTCAGTGGACGAAACCCTTGTGGTACGCCATCGTCGCGATACAAACTGTCATTAAGGTTTTCAGGGACGCTCTCCCCTTCCTCACTCATGGCATAACGCATCGGAACCAGTTGGATCATGGGGTTCATATACGGGCAGGCTCCCGTCAGGCTACCGGTATCCTCTGTTGATTGGGATGCGGCGGCATTATTCGCTAATAAGATATGTTCCGTCATGTTGACCTCAACAAATATAGTCTGCTACGCGGTGCGTCAGATTGGGTTGGTAATTAGCAAGTTGCAGGGCAGCGCTTTTAATTCGCTGCTGTGGGATTTGCTGACTAGGCTCGGTCAGTAAAATAGCAATCTCCGGATAAATTGATTTATCCAGACAGCTATCACCAAGGTGGCACCAGATATTGGCAAAATAAAAAATTGACTGCGGGCTCTCAAAACCCAGCGCCATTGATTTCTGATATACAAAGCGAGCGAAATCCTCACAGGTTTCGTCCGGTGGTAATAATTGTGGAAAATAAGACTGAATATGCTGATGTAGCTGGTGAATAAAATGTTCAATCTTCAGTTCAAACAGCACATCCAGATGTGCCTGCGTCATCACAAATGGTGACTGCTGCCAGATCGCCGCATCTACGGTTTCTTCAGTCTGAAAATTTTCCCAGCATATCTCTTTCTTATTCCAGCACCAGATTCGATGACAAGGACCGAAAAGTCGTCTTTTTTCCAGACTATGCTCCGTTTTCTGAAAAGCGGCAAAAATTCGCGGATCATACAACCGGAAAACCATAGGTTCAGAACTTTCGGGAGATAAAGCAAACAACTGAGCTTGCCAGTAGCAGAACAGTGCATCAAATCCGGCATCGGATTCAAGAATCAGACATCCGTTTTTGTTCTCATCGCTCTCCAGCAATTCAGCAAACGGTGTCAGTGAAGAGACCTGAACTAATAGAGGAGAGACTTCTATCACATCCTGTAGGCGCGTTCCCGCATACAGTGGCATCACTTGGTCAGCAGCATCCAGTAAAGCGACCTGTTTCGCCAGCGCATCAATTTGAGCACCGTCCAGCAACAGGTAGATCGGTTGCGAGGTTTCGATTGCAGGTAACATCCATTATGCCCCTTGCATTTCTTGACAGATTTGGCAGAGCCCCTGGACATGAGCGGCCGCAGATTTTAATGCAGCCACCTGTTTCACCGGAGAGATTGCTGCGATAGGCTGAATATCTTCCAACTCTCCCGGCAACAATGCAGATTGCCCGCCATACGCCACCGCACTGCCGGCACTGCCGCCGGCGTTGAGGTTAATCGCCGGGCCGGAGAGGTTGACACTGCCGCTGTCGATACTGATAAAACTGCCCCCGGCGGATAAGGTCAAACCGGAGCCC
>NZ_JCARSY010000064.1:0-7930 GCF_059641415.1 Vibrio rubrogenes | reverse complement strand
TGTGCTGTTCTAAAATGGTATATCATCCCACTCTTCTTGCTTAGGTTGAGAAAATAGAATAATGTTTGGAACATTGAATTTAGATAGCATGCTATTAAGCGAGTTAATAAAGTCACTTGAGTTGACTAAAATTTTATTTTCTGATACTTGCTGCTTTAGATTTTCTAAAATCTCAGTCGAAATACTATCAATAGACTTCATGGTTCTGACTTTGTCCAATGCGTCTTCAATATCCGTCGCTTGGCTTATTGCGCTTGATAGAGCTGAAAGAATTTTGGCATTGGTCTTCGGTGATTTTACTAATGTTCTGAAAATTGCGTCAGCCACTTCAGCAACGCTTTTATTAGCGGCTTGAATACCCTGATATTTCCCAATGAAACCGTATGGGTCTAGTCCTTTACGTACAGGGATAATTAAAACATCACGCCCAACTGCAACTCCAACCTCTTGAGCACACCAGTTACTTTCCTTAAAGCCATCCATCAAAATAGCAGCTAGAGCATCCATTGTGTGCAAGCCAGCCTCAATTTCACTTTGCCATTCTTTTGTAGGCTCTATGTCTTCATGTGCCACAAAACTTGAAATCGCATAACGTCGTAAAGCAGATTGAAGGCGGGATGTTTGTACTTTGAATGTTGCTAAATGACTTAAAAATAGACGGAAGTGACCAGCCTTCCAGAATGTCGCATTTTCCACAGTTTTAGTCGAAGAAGGGGTATCAACACCCAACTCACTTGCGATTCTAAACAACACATCTTCATCAACTTTTGCAAGTACATCTTTAGCGTAGATTCGCTTACTGTTAGTGTTTGGGTTCATATTTTTTAGGTCGATTTTATGCCCCGAAAAATACATATCAATTTCATCAAATGTCATTCGTGATTGCAGTTCAACACCGAGCTTTTCAAGAAACTCTATTTTTTCAATTCCGTTCATATACCCTCATTTGATTAATAATAGTGCTGAAGCACATAATGCCCCGCTCACCCGCACATATTGAGGAGAGCATTTTTGTGTAAAATGGAGCGCAGCGACACACAAAAACGAGCGTAGCAACATGTGTCGGCGTGCAGCGGTTTGTATGGATAATAAATATCTAAATTCTGATAAAGTGAGACCCAGGCTTTAGCAGCAACTAAAGCTTTCTATACAGCAGTTCGATGCAGCGTTGGATCCTCGATTGAGAGACCGGTAACAAGAACAAACGCTGCATAGGACTCCAAGCACCACACTCGAATAGTCTTCTGGGTCTCGAACCCACATTATGCAAGCAAGAGTTAGCTTATTATGAATACAAAAATGAATCAAAATATCTACGTTGGTGTTGATACGGGGTAGAACCCCAATGATCGTAGTACCCATGCCGTTCTCCCAAAGTTTTGACTTGCCTAAAAAGGTTAGTCGGTCATTAGAGCGGGAGTCCAATTATCTTGTTATGCTTTTTTAAACTCCAGCTCAAACCTATCTTGGCTTGTGCTAGTTTCATATAGTTTTACATGCTTTAGTTGCGAGTTATTCCTCAACAACGACTTTAGCTCCTTTTTATGGCGATCTTCCATGCGGCATCCCATATATACACTTTTAATAGATTTGGGTGGAACTTTATACAAAAAGATAGTAGTTGGATCCTCTGAAAGATCACGCAGATATTGAGAATATGTAGCATCTATATACGTCTGAATATTCTCTTCTTCTGTTAAAAATGGAGAAGAACAATGATATAAAATCTCTTGTGCATCTTTGTACATGCAATCCTTTATATTTACCATAGCCATGGTATCCCCGATATCAATTATCTCTTCAATGCCACTACTACTAATTGAAAGCTCAACATCAGGCAAATATTTTTTATTTATAATAATATAATCAGCTGTAACAAGCGGCAATATTACTCTATGTTCCTTCTCATAAATCCATTCATCACTTTTTATTAAAAAATGCTCTAATATACTATCGAATTTTTTAATATTTGGTCTCATATTGTTGTAATATACTTTTTGTATCTTACCTGAGTTTATGTTATTAACTCGTTCTGTTTCTATGCTATTTTTTATGTATGCCTCCTCTTCATTGTCAAAGTCAAATACAGGGAAGCTTTTATATGAATCAAAGATTTGATAATTATAATCAAACTCAATTACAATTCCTTTATGTTGATCTGCATAATGTGACCACATTAGTAGATTATTATTGGTCTCTGTAAGTGACACTATCGAATAATCAAAATAAGACGCTTTAGATAATTTATCAAATATTTCTTTTTTAGATTTACTCCTTATATGACTAGAGCTTGGACGAAGCTCGAACGGATCATTCAAAGCATATTTTTGACTACCTCGAATCAGCAAGTTCTCAAAAAACGCTCTTCTATAAGGAGTGTACTTGTATATTTTCCCCAACACTAATCTAACACCTTTGTAAAATATAAAATGTAAAGCTAACGCCCGCCTTTGGGGCAGACTAAGCACAGCGTTTTTGGCTGTCCCAGCCCCGCAGGGGCGACAACAGGCGCTTGTTATGTGATTTAGTCATTGCAAAGCGCCAGAGCTGAAACGATAAGACTCCCAACTGAAATTATAGCGGCGGCCAAAGCAAAAGCGCCCGGATTCCGATTTAGAGCATTAAGGAACCGCTGACACTTACTAACGGAAACTGCTTCATATCCCTCTTTTGTAAAATGGAATACAAGCCCGCTTTGGCGAAGCGAAGTAAACCCTTTGCTTCTAACTCCTTAGAATATTCAAGAATATGCGATTTAGCCACGCCGTTGTTCACCTCATAAAATTCATCTGGTAGGTGTTCGACGCTGTAGGTGGTGTAAAAATCACATTTATCAATATTTCGGACGCCGTACCCAAATCGGCGGGTATAGTCTTCATATAACCAAAGCAAGAACTGCTTTTCAATAGTAGTTAAAAGAGTTCATGCTGGCTCGTCACTACGCGTGAAAAACCATTAAAACGTATCTTTATTGGGTGGTGCAATTTATTCGTTTTCACAATAACCGACACCCGAAAGATCTGGCAAATACACATGTAGAGGACTTTTTAACGCACCTTGTCGTTAACCTGAAATGCGCTGTTGCTACGCAATCTTTGGCATTAAACGCTTTGGTCTTTCTCTATCGAGATTTTCTAGAGCAACCTTTAGACATTGATCTGCGTTTTCGACGTTCAACAAAAAGTCGAAAACTACCTGTAGTGTTAACTCCTGCGGAAGTCGTCTTACTCTTTTCGTCCATTCCACCTCACTCTTTGTTGCCATATCAATTGATGTATGATTCAGGCCTACGATTAATGGAAACTGTGCGTTTAAGAATCAAGGATATCGACTTTGACTACGGTGCTCTGAGAATCTGGCAATTTTTATTTCCTGCCCGCCAACTTAGCCCGTATGGCTTTATGCAAGGCTGGTATCGGCACCATATTCATGAAACATCGTTACAAAAAATGATTCGTAAAGCAGCGGACAGAAGCAATATTGGTAAACCACTTTCTTGCCATACATTGCGCCACTCCTTTGCCACACACTTACTCAAATCAGGAGCAGACATCCGCACAGTACAAGAGCAACTAGGGAATTCAGATGTGAAAACCACCCAAATTTATACGCATGTGATCAACCGTGGTGCAAGTGGTGTAAAGAGTCCGCTTTCACATCTCATGGTGTAACATGACATTTTTCCACGCTACCGCTCTTTCGCATACGAAATATGGGTATAAACATTATAAATTCATTGCATATATTTATAGCAAATAGTCACTGTGATGCCTACGGTAAATGGGGAGTCGACTATAAAAAACAATCTGGCTAGCGGATGAAGATAAAGGGATAAAGAAGGAAGATAATTTTCGATGCATGCTGAATAAGTGGAATTACCCCTCAAGCCGCGTCAGACAAACCTTCTCCACCAGCCCTTTCAGCTTCTCCACTTCCCCTTGCAGATACACCAATTCTTCTTCGGTGATTTCGTAATGCATCGAGTAACGGGCGTCAATGTAGGCGCGTTGCAGGCGGCGAAAGCTGCGGCGGTGGAATTTGTCGTCCATCGGGAAAATATCAGCGAAAGCAAGATCTTGCTCGGCACAGTATTTTTTCAGCTTTTCGATATTGTGGGTTTTGGGTAGGTAGTTACTCAGAACCAGTAAGGTACAGGCGAACAATCGCTCTGTGGATTGGTGGAGTTGAAATGCTGCGTTGCTCAGCCATTTCTTATCAGAAAGAGCCTGACCAAAGAAATGAAAAAACTGCTGTGCACTTTCAAACCAGTAATCATAGTGCCCTTGGGCAATTTGACGACGTTCTTCATCACTAAGATCCCCCGGTTCGGCCAGTTCTTTCGGCGTCGCAGCAAAGATTTCGATCCCCTCTTCGCGAATATCCTTGAAAAAATAGTGACCCTGTCTGAGCTGTTCATTCACTTCTTCCAAAGTATGCACAATCAGCCCCAGCGGTGCGCTTTTGACTTTGCGGTCGATCTGCTCTTCGGCCCTGCGCCAGACAAGATCCTCTTCCACCAGCGAGGGTTTGTTGACGATCACCAGAATGTCGTAATCACTGACATAGCCGTTGGGAATATCGCTCACCCAGCCGCCTTTGGCGTGGCTGCCGAACAGAATGATTTTCAGGATCCGGAACTCGGCTTTACTCCCCTGCTTGCCAACGATGTATTCTTCCAGCGTATCGCGCAGAATGGTTGAAATCAGCGCAAGCTCGTGCTGTTTACGTTCAGGGAGATGATCGAGTGAAGTCTTCATATCTGAATGATTTGAATCAGTTAGCCAACATGGCTCTAGTGTGTCGGGGTGTCGTGCAAAAGTCTACGAGTTTTAACCGGTTTAAATCAATGTCGCGGCCTTTTCCCGAGACACTTCACATCAATGTATTCTCATGCTGCAATATTGATTTTATGGTATAGACTTCAAAAATAAAACCCGGATTGAACCGGGTTTTATACCAATGTAATCACAAGAAGGAGGCGGGAAAACCGCCTTCTTTTTTATCAGTCAGAACGGATGATTAAAAGCCGATTTCATCCACAGTGAAGCTGCTGCCACATTGGTTAGAAAACTTCGGATCAGCATCCATCATTAAGCTTTCAAGGGAAGAATTTTCATCCAGTTGTTTCGGCAAATTAATATAGACATCCACTAATTTGCTGTTCTTACATGAAATCTGTAACCGTTTATGCGCTTCGTCGAAAAACGCCTGATCCACAACATCAAAAAAGTCCTGCGTGGAGACAGATTCACCGAGATGCTCCTGCATGAAATAAGCGATATTCTGGTTAAATTCTTTTTGCAGACGAATTGCAGTTTTAAAATATTCATCCGCGTTTCTTTGCGTCTGGCAGGTACCGTGCTTGTACCATTCATGACGTTGTAAACAAGAACCATAGGCTGCACTTGGCATATATTGTCCCAGTAATGCCAGCGTCGATGATGACATCGGAACCGCATCATAGCTGCAGAAAGGACTCACCGAGTGAGAATAGCTGCCACAGAATCCGTAACTTGTGCCACAAGAGGCTTTATTCGGCCATAAACCATGCAGGGTAAAGTTTCCGGCCTGATAAGCGCTGGAATCCGTGACCTTACATTCAGGCTTTGACGTGTGTGTTTCACAGAAAGCTGGCTGCCAGCTGAGAGCCAAGACATAACTGTCTTCCTGACCCGCCGTTGAACAGCTGCCAGAACCCGAACTGCCAGATGAAGAAGAATCACCACCTTTTACCTCACCACAACTGGCAGAGACCCAACGCAACTGCGGATTAGCATTTTCAACCACCACCCGGTACCAGGTGGCGTCATTTTTATTCGCCTCACGAATTTGGTAAGGCTGCCCGGAAACCAGATAGATGTTACCAGGATTGGTTTTCTTGTTTTTTGATTGATAAGCCGGACATGACTGGCTGGCATAAAAAGTACCAGAGAAAGTCACCGCGGAACTCTGCCCGACAACACCGAACAACAGTGCCAGGGCAGAAAAAACAGCCAACAGAGTTTTTAGTTTCATTTAACAAATTTCCTATATAAATATGTGTAAGCGTCGAAATATTAAACATATCAAATTAAATAAGAAAGAAGTTAAATAAAACTTAGTATCATATTATTTTTGCGAAATAATCATGACACTGTTTTTTCACCGGTTTAAATCAATGCCGCGGCCTTTTCCCGAGACACTTCACATCAATGTATTTTCATGCTGCAACATTGATTTTACGGTATGGATTTCAGAAACGAAAAAGGCCGCAGACGAACGTCTACGGCCTTGAATTTGGCGGTGAGTGAGAGATTCGAACTCTCGATACGTTGCCGTATACACACTTTCCAGGCGTGCTCCTTCAGCCACTCGGACAACTCACCGAATTGTTGAAAATATTGTTCCAACGGGGCGCTAATTTAATGATTCTTCGGAAGAAGGTCAAGGAGAAAAATCGTAAAAATTGCCCTTTGACAATCAAATGGTTATTAATTAACTGATTGGCCGATTAACTGAACAATCTGAAGCTGAAACCGTAAGCGAATCAGACATGATAATAACCGGGCACCCGGAACCAACGCCGACAACAATCGAGAAAGTAACCATAAACGACCCCCATACCACAAGAAATTACCGCATTAGTAGAGACAGCTGTGATAATTTGATCGGATGTTGCGCCGACCGCCAGTAAGATTCCTACATAGACCGGTGATTGAAATGCCACATAGGCAAACAAGTCACAAATATTTTTCATCCATCCGCTGGGAGAAATACGCCGCCCGGATCTCAAGACAAAATCGCGGAAAATTCCATACGGCCAAGCAATGGCAATATTTACTGGGATCGAAAGCAGCCTTGAAGATAGCGACTGTTCCAACGTCATTCCCGAGATAAACACCTCAATGCCCATGCCTGTCACAAAACAGAATACCACCATTGCAAATGTATCGGCAGCTGCATGGCGAACACAGAAAGGCGCGCTATTTTTCATTTCATCTCACTTCAAAAAAGCAACATTATTTATGCGCATTAAAACACAATATTTATAAAATTAATCACCATTTATTAAACAATTAACTAAATATAAAACCAAGATCAAACCACAAAACCAGCATAAAAAACTACAAAAAATAAATGGTTAAGTAGTTGTAAATAAAGAAACAAAATTAAAACAAACGCCTGTAAAACCACCTGTTTTTAAAGAAACGGAATCGGATGTCTCGCAACTTCTTTCAATTTCAAATACCATAATGGTTCATCCACTCAATCGATTTAATCAAGAAGCATGAATGTGACACTAACTGAAATTATTGCGTCGGTAGAACAGCCCGAACAACTGCTCAATGAACATCAGATGACGGGATTTATTGTCGCGCTCGCTGCAACACCTTATCTGATTTCACCGGAAGAATGGCTCCCCTATCTTTGGGGTGGGAGTGACGTCGCACCGTTTGCTGAACCCGCTCATCTTGAGATGTATTGCCAACATGTCGTTCAACAATGGAATACGGCTCGGGAATCATTACTCAGTGGCTCATGGCAATGGCCGACATCATGTCAGCTCGATGATGAAGAAATTGTCAGTCAGGCAACCCGGGACTTCTGTGAAGGCATGTTACAAGGCTGGCAGTTGACCAAAGATGACTGGGAAGCACTCATGCCACCGGAAACGGAAAATGGAGCGTTACTCGGGGGTGTTTTACTCTCGATGACCATCCTCTATGATCCAGAAACCTCTTTGGTAACATTAAATGAGGCTGGCGCAGATGCAATCGCTCAGTTCGAAGAGATTTATCAGGCGATGCCAATGATGTTATCCGGTCTCAGTCAGCGTGCACAGGCGATTGCTGAATCTGACGGTTAAACCAGATTAAAAAAGGAAGGCTATACCAGCCTAATACCGTTCACTTAAGGAGAGCGGCATTGTTTTTTCTAGGGTATCGGCTTG
>NZ_JCARSY010000063.1:0-8251 GCF_059641415.1 Vibrio rubrogenes | reverse complement strand
TCATGCCAATAATCATTAGGGGATTTATTTATAATCAAGCATCGCTCAATCAGATTAATAACTTCTCTTACATTTCCCGGCCAGTTATATTTACCCTGATCAAAATCGTATTCATTTAACCACACGGGTATAGGAAGTGATAATTGCTTACAAAGGCGCCGAGTTAAATAAGGGAATAATTCCCTTAAATCACTCAATCTATCACGCAATGGTGAAATATTCATTTTTAATACTGACAAGCGTTCATATAATTCTCTGCAAAACCCATTGTCCCTGACAATATTGATCATCCCTTTCGTACTTGCGGATATTAAACGAACATCAATCAAATACGATGAACTTCCCCCTTGCGACTGGACAGTTCGCCCTTCCAATAACTGAACCAAAATATGTTGAAAATCGGCAGAGATATTTTCAATACCATCCAGAAATAGCGTGCCATGATTGGCAAGGCGTAGTGAACCACCATGATGAAATAACCGCTCTGTAATTAATGCATCCGAATGTATATCCGCACAATTCACCACCACGAAAGGCCCGACTCGTCCACTCGCTTCATGGATAGCCCGGGCTACCAACTCTTTCCCCGTGCCGGATTCACCCTCAATCAAAACGGGTGCTTTTGACGGTGCATACTGCATGATCTGTTGCTTAAGATATTTCGTTCTATCCGAATTGCCAACAATCGTTGTCTGGTGATACTTGTCTAATGCCTGTGTCAGCACGGTATATTTTTGGGTTTCAATCAACCGTTGTAAGGCACACTTAACAGCCTGCTGAATCTGATGCTCATTTAATGGGGGTAATAGGTAATAGCGTCCTTGAACAAGGTCTGATTTGAGTTCATTTTCAGTCAACAGCAGCAATATTTCGCCTTCAAAACGTGACGAAATTTGAGCAACTTCATGGGGTTGGCACCCATTGACATCCAGAATAATCAAGTCATAAAGCGCCAATAACTTACTATCATCCTGAAGATTACTGATGGTATCTAATCCGGAAACCAACCCAGATAAAGCACGAACAAACTGCACCTGAACTTCTGGCTGCTGGCTAATCATCAGTACAGAAAAGGTCAGAAATTGTCGTTCGGTCAGGAATTTCACAAGTATGATTCTCGGCTATATGATCCACTACTTTCAGGAAAAGATGTTTATTATTCAGAATAACATACGGAATATTGTCGCCTACCATGGCGTTATTGTCACCATTTCACCTAACGATTCATCAAATCCATGTCATTTCTTCAATTGTTTCGTGATCTTATTTCAAAAGTAACCAAATCAGAAACTCCCATGCACATCACCAGCCAGACAGCGGCATTGTCGTTAAACCAGCTTGCAGTTAACAAGATTGTAGTTGAGATAAATTATGATTGAGATAAAGTGACAGCCTGTCTCGGTATGAAGTAAATACAATATGCTTGAAGAACATCAAATTACTTGGGTGATTCTTGCCGGAGGTCAATCTTCGCGGATGGGTGGTCATGATAAAGGACTGTTAGTTTATCAGGGACGGCCATTAATCCAGCGGGTGATTGACGCGCTGCAACCTCAGGTCTCCTCTCTTTGGATCTGTGCCAATCGTAATCAAGCGGCTTACCGGCAATACGCCCCCGTCATTGAAGATCTCTATCCGGATTACCCCGGCCCCTTGGCAGGACTACACAGCGCCTTAAAACATGCTAAAACGGAATGGGTTGGCATGCTTCCCTGTGATGGTCCTCAAGTCAGCCACGATTTGGTTCAGCGTTTCTGTCAGGCAAGCGAGAGTGGCGGAAAGGTCTATGTCGCTCATGACGGTGAAAAATATCAGCCGGTCTATGCCCTCGCTCACCGTTCTGTTCTCACTCAGCTTGAACACTTTTTAGAACAAGGCGAGCGAAAAGTAATGCGTTTTTTTGATCAAATCGGGGCCCGTCCCGTTGATTGTCACGATATTCAGGCGATGTTCATGAATGTGAATACTCCAGAACAACTGTTAAATCCGAAAGATCAACAGCTGGCCTGATCCCGAAACAACCTGCTGAGGTAGATCATTCACATGACCAGTCTTTCAGACAAACTGCCCAATATCCCGGTGCTCGGCTTTGCGGCTTTTTCCGGAACCGGAAAAACAACACTGCTTGAGTCTTTGATTCCCCGATTGATTGCACGTGGTATCCGCGTGGGGGTTTATAAACATTCACATCACGTCGTCGAACAAGATAAACCCGGAAAAGATAGTTTTCGGCTACGCAAAGCGGGGGCATTTCAAACCTTACTTTCGACACCGGAGCGAGCGATTCTGACCACCGAATTTCCCGAGGCATCAACACCCCCCGATTTTTATCATTTACTACACCAATTTGATACCGAGCGTCTGGATTTAATTCTGGTTGAAGGATGTAAGGAACAGCATTTTGCCAAAATTGAGTTACACCGTCACAAATTAGATAAACCATGGCTCTATCCTGATGACCCGGATATTATTGCCGTCGCAACGGATCGCGTTATTTCTTGCCCGCTGCCTTGTCTAGATCTGAATGATGCCGCTCAGATTGCTGAATTTGTGATGCAATATGTACAGGATTTTCCGTCTCACATGAAATGAAAGGCATGGCAGCCTGAATAAATCAGACTGCTACACCACAATAGAACAAGACTGATATGCGATATGGTCGTATTCAAGGTTGAAGGTTTAAAAATGCAGCGCCCCGGACGCCACCAGTTGCGCCATATTTTGCTTTTCTGATTTCCGGACATTGTGCGATGGGTAACAAATAGCGTGGGATTCGCTGCGGCAACTCCTGATAGAGCTGTTCAAAATTTGATAATCCGCCACCAAGAACAACGGTATGTGGATCATGGGCGGTAAATAAATTCCCGAGACATATCGCCAGAAGTTCGATGAAAAAATCAATAAAGTCGCTTGCTGTTGCATCACCGGCGTAAAAGTTGTCAATGATCTCGACGGCAGGTTTGAATTGTCCGTGCCGATGTTGATATAACCCCTCAAACCCGCGACCAGAAATATAGCTCTCCAGACACCCCTGCTGGCCACATCCGCATTGGAATAAAGGCGGATTGTCTCCTAACCAAAACCACGCATCAATGGGTATCCGCGTATGTCCGACTTCTCCTGCGACATGATTTCTGCCGGAAAATACTTCACCGCAATAGACTAGCCCGCCGCCAAATCCAGTCCCTAAAATGAGGCCCATCACCGAAGGACAGTCCCGCAGCGAATCATCCCATGCTTCAGACAAGATAAAACAGTTCGCATCGTTTTCTAACCGGACGGGGCGTTGCAGACGTTGTTCCAAGTCCCGACGTAAACAACGGCCATTGACACTCGGAATGTTAACCGCCAGCAGTGTGCCATCATCAGCACGTTCTGTCCCGGGCAGCCCTAAACCGACTTGACCCACACAGCCCAAAATTTCATCATACTTTTCAACCTGCGCCGCGATCACCTCGATAAACCGGTCATAACATTTCAGCGGTGTTGGCAGTTGTTCGGTTGCGACTCGGGTCAATGTTGTATCGAATGCACCAAACTCAATTTTCGTTCCACCGACATCAAAGCCGTAATACATCTCGCAACCCCTCTATAAATACTGTGATGGTCTTGGATGGGCTCCCTGACTGGTGAATGCAGATGCATCCGCATCTCTGTTTTATATTGACAAGGCCCATAAAGATTTGGATGTGACGCCACTATTTCATGGCACAGCTTTTCATGGCACAGCTTTTCATGGCAAAGCTTTGAGCGAATCCAATGCGGATATGATACATCCAGAAATGAATCGGTGCCAAACAAGATGCCTGGCACCGAGATAAAATAGATGAGGTTTAAGCGGATGCTGTGGTGGTTGATATTGCTGACAATTGATATTGTGACAACATCGTCTGTTGCTGATTTGCGATGTCAGAAACCTGCCCGGCACTACCGACAACTTCCTGTAAACTTAACGCCGTATGCTGTCCCTGTTCAGCAATTAACGCGATGGAATGATTCACCTCTGCCGTGGCTTTTTCTTGCTGTTCCGCCGCGACAGAGATCTGTTCAACACGCGTACAAATGCCTTGAACGGATAATTCAATCGAAGTGAATGACGACTTAACTTCTTCCCCTGACTGTAATGCCAGTGACATCTGCTCGCGTGAATCATTCACGGCCTGACGTGATCGATTTGCGGATGAAACCAACTCTGACATGAGTTGACGAATGTTGGTTGTCTGTTCAGATGTACCGCTGGCTAACTTTCTGACTTCATCGGCAACCACAGCGAACCCCCGGCCCTGCTCTCCCGCTCTCGCAGCTTCTATTGCAGCGTTTAAGGCAAGCAAATTGGTATTCTCAGCAATCCCACTGATCAGATTGACCATGCCCTGAATCTGATCAACCCGCTCAACTAATTCATTCATGGCATCATCACTACTGTCCAGCCGAGCATTGAGAGATTTCAATGCATCCTGATTCTGAAGCAGTACTTCGAGCCCTTTTTGGGCATGAGCAACGGACAGTTGGCTTTCCTGATGGGTATCACCGGTAATTGATGCAATTTCGCTAATCGAAGCTTCAATTTCGGTCATGGTGGTGCTCATTCCTGCCAGTGCTTCATTTTGGCGCGTCAAACGTCGTTGACTACTTTCTGAAGCTTGATGACTGATTTCAGAGGCCTGATAGAGTGATGAGGAGGTTTCCGTGACTTGATTGAGTGACAGACGGATGGCATCAACCACTTCATTCAGATTTCTCGCAACCTTTCTCAACTCTGACGGGCCTGATTCAATCAGATTATCCGAGAAGTCTTTTTGTGCCAGAGAATGCAATTCTGTCAGGATATGACGCAGACTATGTAGTACCCAGCGGCGTAAAAGAAACCATACGATAACCAAAACAATAATCGCAACCACCATGAACCACACCTGAGCAGTGGTTGTCAGGCTGAGCGTCTCTTTCACCAGAGACTGATTACTCTTAATTTGCTGGCTGGCATCTTGTGAAATCGCATCCAGCTTCTGAATGGTTCCGGTTGCAATACCGATCGCTTGATTGAGTTGCTCATCCTGTTTGTGGATCAGGTCAATTTGTGCCAGCACCTTCTTGATGACACCGTGTTCAGCAAACCCTTTCTCCATGAGTTCATAAGGGGCAGTCAGACTGGCAAATTCAGACACTTCGGGGTACATTTCCCGAAAATCATCGAAAGCCAGTGATACGGCTGACTCACGGGTTCTCAGCGTCTTATAAAATTGTTGGGCAGTCGCTTCATCTTTTTCCATCATCAGCATCAAAAACAAACTTTCCATTTTTGCAGCGTTAGCGACAAAACGGTTTGCGGCGTCCATTGCTTCCGGATTTTCAAAAGCCAGCATGTTGGCAATACGGTTCATTTCTGGTCCGATAGAACTCACGCCATAACGAAAGGTCTCAGCAGCATCTTTTAACTGCACTTGCTCCTTTAACTTCTCAGCTTGTATCGACATCAATGAACGGCTGAGAGAGACAAAGGTATCCGCATCACGAATAATCGTATCAACCTGTTCTTTGGTGAGGCTGCTCTGTTGAGAGGTATAATCGACCTCTTGCTTGAGCTGTTCTAATAAACTTTGTGTGGCATTGATTTTTTGATCAATGCCAGCACGAATCTGGGTGAGTTGATCTTGCTGCGCTGTTCGAATACCAGCACTCATCAGCTTGGTATTCTCTAGAATAGCTTGCACAAGCCGCGCATTGGTAATTGCCAGAGGGAATGCCCGGTTGGATAAATGCTCAAATTGCCCGGCGACAGAATGAAGCCCACGGAGTCCCTGATAGGAAAGCAGCACAACAAACAGAATAAAGGCAACGAAACAAGCGCTGATAATTCTGATAAGGGAGGATGAGGAAAAAAATTTGAAAATATGTAGCATCTGAGTTGGTCATCTGTGAATACCTGCGTTGATGCTAAGAATAAAAAATTTCAGTCGTGTAACAGTTATATGACAAATTTATGACGGTGATAGTTATATCACTAAGATCTAACATTAAAGTAGATTATTTTTCATACTCAGTCATACTTTGCAACAGCTGTATCAAACAGGTTTTTCATTAACGAGATAAACTCATCCAGAAAACTAATCTGCTCATTGGTTGCTTTTTTCTTCCAGCATCCAGCCAGCACTTCTTCCAAATCTTCCGCAACCATATCCGCTTCTTTCAGAAGTTGAAAACGCACACTTGAATGAAGCTCAGGATTTTGTTCGAAAATATCCATAATATTACTTGCAACTAAATCCGTCACAACGTCCTCAACACTCTCCTGACCTATATCGCCTTCGTGCATGAACACGTCGAGATTTAATGAGAGATGCTCGATCAATGCCAAATAGCCTTCGGTTTCTACAACCACTTTTGTACTCCACAATGATTCATGTCTAAGTCAGCGATTACTTCTATTCTAATTATAGAACGCAATTTTTACACTAGTGATGTTCAGAAAATTATTGTTTTTGAACGTTTAGCACAGTCTATCGACAATCTGTAACGAATTTCAAGAACTGAATGTTCAAATCGGAACAGCAGAATATGCATTAAATCACACTATTCAGGGGATGTATCCTATCCAAGTCACTATTAATTATAAAGAATAGGAAAAATGAGTGACTCTCACCTAGACTTACGAAGGCGTCGTTGCGAGGTAATATCGTTATGTGGCAAGGTATCGTAGAACAACTATCACTTACATTAGGCAGAGAATTTCAGATTCACGAGAGACAAAGAATTCATGGCGGTGATATCAATGCCTGCTATGTCATCGGTGACGGATACGATAAATATTTTGTCAAAGTCACGGAGAAAGAAGGACTCTCACAATTGATTTGCGAACAAGATAACCTCAAGGTTCTTGCGCGTAGTCAGAGTGTTAACCTTCCCAAAGTACGATTGGTCGGCAGTTCAAAGACCCATGCCTTTCTTGTGCTGGATTATATCAATTTAAAACCGCTAGAGAGCGGAGAACGCAGCTACCTTTTCGGTGAACAGTTAGCTCGCCTCCATCAATGGGAAGAACAAAAAGAGTATGGTTTTGATCAGGATAACTATATTGGCGTGACCATCCAGCCCAATTCATGGAACAAAAAATGGCATCGTTTTTTTGCCGAACAGCGAATCGGCTGGCAGTTACAACTGCTGTATGAAAAAGGAATCGTGTTTGTTGATATCGACAAATTTGTCGAACTCATCGCTCAACAACTTGGATCTCATCAACCCAAACCCTCATTACTCCACGGAGATTTATGGCATGGTAATGTGGCAGACAACGGATATACGCCCTTCTGTTTTGACCCCGCCAGTTATTGGGGGGATCGGGAGTGTGATATTGCCATGACAGAACTATTCGGTGGATTCGAACCTGAATTCTACCAAGGGTATGAAAGTATTTTACCGTTAGAGCTGTCATACCAAGAACGCAAGCATATTTATAATCTCTACCACATTCTCAATCACTGTAACTGCTTTGGCGGTCATTATCTCGATGATGCGCAGCAGCTGATTCGCTATGTTTTAGAAGAGTCATAATCTCAGAAGAACCATCGTGTGAAATGAATCATTAGCCATGAGAGAAGACGCTAGGAATTAAGGAGCAACTGGTTCAGAATACTGACGACAACATGAACACATGGGTATAACAGGGGAAACAACAATGTTCACAGGTATCATTCAGTCTGTCGGTCTTATCTCATCAATCAGTGACCACAAAGGCATAAGAACATTTAACATTGAGTTTGAACCTGGTTTCTGCAATAACTTGGAAATTGGTGCAAGTGTTGCAGTCGATGGGGTTTGCTTAACGGTTACAGAGATAGTTTCGACCACAAAAGTGAAGTTTGACGTCATGCTGAAAAGTTTGGAGATTACCACACTGAGTGAATACGAACAGAACCAAAGAGTCAATGTAGAACGTGCGGCAAAAGACGGAGCCGAAATCGGCGGCCATCCCCTCTCAGGACATATTGATTTCAAAACATCAGTTCTTGACGTGCAACAAATCGATGATAACTATCGTGTCCGTATATCAGTACCACGCGAATGGGGTAAGTACATTTTCCCTAAAGGTTATATTGCTTTGAATGGTGCGAGCCTGACTGTTTCGGACGTGAATAAAAATGAAGGCTGGTTTGATGTTTGGTTGATCCCTGAAACCCGAAGAATGACAACTTTTGAAGAAAAGCAGAGCGGTTCAAATATCAATGTAGAAATCGAGCGTGGTACGCAAGTCGTT
>NZ_JCARSY010000062.1:0-9065 GCF_059641415.1 Vibrio rubrogenes | reverse complement strand
TATCCAGATCATTTTTGCTTATTTTGAATAAAATTAATCGTTCAGTTTCTAACATCTTCTCTTCCGTCTGTGACATTTTAATAGTACGAATGCCCGTTCAATTGCTTCTCCGATTGATTTCATTGCCATCTCCGGCTGCGCCCCAGTTCCTTTCGATAGATGTCAAAAGGAGTTTGTTATGTTGCTTACTCTGGAATTGGCAAGTCATGCGCTTTAAGAAAACTAAGTTTATCCCAGTAACCCCGCTGCAACTGAATTAAGCCATTTTGAATTTTGAAAAAGCCACAACCTCTCAAACCTAAAGGATCTTTCCATTCTAAAATAGCCCAATGACCGTCTTCAAATATGTTCTCCACGATACAAACCATGTTTGCATTTGCGAACTCGTTCATAAACATTTTTTTAATTGCTTCTTTGCCCTCAACAGGCTCATTTGCAACTTGGTGATTGACGGCATCAGTGGAGTAGAACGAAGAAAGTTTCTCCGCATTGCCTTCATTGAAGGCTTCCACCCACTTTTTAACTATTTCTTTTGGGCTCATACGTCCTCTCTAACATCTAAAGCAACATAACGCTCCAATCAATTACGCAAACCACTTTAATTGAAGCTTGTTATAAATTTTAAACAGCAACCTCGATGTTCATATGCGTCAATTGCACTAGCTTGTTAGTTGCTTATGGGAAGTTGCGAATCAACTCATATGTAATACTACTATTATTTGCTTTTATTACTTTAATCAGAGCACCTTTATAACCAATGACATCTGATGATGATAAATCATACTCAACGTCATTATTAAATGCTGGTCTAGCAGTATTATTACTAAATTCACGATACCCAATGTTTATTTTATTACCGACACGACCACTATAGATAAGAGTTTGTTGAAAGCTATTACCTCTTTCTGACATTTGTTTCTTACGTTCGTAATCCCCTTCATAACAAGAGCTACCACCGAATACCGTAATTACACAAAGCTTTGAATTCTCTTTCTTTTTCAATGCAAGTGCTTGAACAGGATCTGATAGTGCTCCTTGCACTACACCAACACCAGAGTAAAAATCTTGTTTATTATCAAATCCAATTTGACGGTATTTATTAGCGGGAATATCGTATAGAGCACCATCAATAGTTTTATGTACGACTAAAACACTTTCTTCAACGAGCGTCCCCTTTTGAACAAGGTAGTCACCAACATAGGCTGTAATAGCTTTACCTACTTCGGGATAGTCTATTTGTTTAATGGCAGTATCGGCACCATTGTAATGAACGGATGTACATCCAGTCATGAGTATTACAAATATAGATACTAATAATTTATTCATTTTATATCCTTCGATAAGTAGGACTTTTGACAGCTAACTTCGCAAACAGTGGCGCTTTCACCAATGCCAAAACATATTTAAAACTTAAAAACACAAGTGACCAAGCGTTAAGCGTCCATTGATTTGCTTTGTTAGGCGCATCCTTGACTCCTTTTTTATGCCAATCAATACCAAGATCTTTATTAGGAACAATTATTCTTCTAGGTTGCTTTTGATCATTTTGAGTTTTTTGGTTCATTTTATTAGCCCCTCAGATTCTCATGAAAATGCTAACACTGAACTCAGTTGAAAATAGCTGACATTATATTTTTGAATCAAGATCCGTAACAGTTATTTTTTCAATTGGAGAGATTTGTTAATAATATCCTTTCAATGCTCTTCCAAATATAAAATTTTTAGCCTGTTCTATTGATCGCTGATTAACATATCTCGTTTGCTTAGGAGAAAGCTCTACAGGTGGATTCCCAGCTAATAAACATAAATTAGGAGTAATTGGCAAATATAACTCTGAAGTTGGAGAATTAGAAACTATCAATTCTTGCTCACTTTTTACCAAATTCCAAAATAAACCAGTATAAGTACGACAAAACAAGCTTACATAACCAAATAGCCGTATACCTAAAATATTTCGCATTGGTAAAAATCCGGTCTCATCTATATAGTTAGTCTGCAACTTATCAAAATAGTCCTTTTCCTTTTTTTCTATAACTGCTGAACTCAAGGCTGATTGTTCTGGCAAAAAAACTTGTTCTTCATCTAACTCTGATCGATATTTCCACAATGCATAAAACTGAGTAATAATTAATTGATTTCTTTCGCAAATACTATACTTATTTTCTTGGATTATTTTGTCGACTAATTCTTGATACTTGTCTTCAATCTCTTTACCAAAACTCTTTTCAGATTTCTGATCCCACAATCGATTAACGCAAAAAATCTGATTATTAGATTTTACTGGAAAAACTGATTTGGAACCGTTCCGCATCACCATTACATTCCCACTAACATCACAAAATCGGGAAATTGAACGTACTGGTAATAAATGTTGCTTTTTAACAATATCGGTGATCATATTTACTCCACATGCTTAACGTCCAATAAACCGATGGAACGGAGTACCGTTCGAGTGCTGCTGATTGTTAGGTCTTATGCCCTGCTTTCTTCATCTTTTCTTTAAGTTTTTCGCCAATCTCTTCTGCAGTTGAAACCACATCAGGACTTTCAGCAAAAATCTCCGCCAATACCGCTATATAGGCCTCTCCCAGTGCAATTGTGACCGCAGTAGTTGAGGTTGGCTTTCTGTGATGCTGCTAAAGCCGTTTGCTTTCCCTCTGGAATCAACTCTGAAGTAATTTCTATCAAGCTTTCTAGCCCCATTGGTTTAATGGCATGACTATCATCCTCTCATATAACTATTACTCTTAAAACATTGTGGGATTCCGGCAGTAAACTCTGAGCCTCATTCCTGAAGCCATTATCGTCTCTTGCTTTGGCAATAAGTGCAATTATGTGCATATATGACCAGCATATTATGAAAATCAACTTCAGCTTCTTCTGATTCCTCGCCCATCTTCTTGTATGCAAAACCATGCAACATAAATATGTCGGTTCGAATCCAGCTCTTTTATAAATATCTCAAGTTCAACCTAGATCTCTTTGAACTGAGATATTCCCAAGATCCTGATATAAAAGATTGTTAGCGGAACACTTTGCTAAGGAGCTCCGAAACACAATATAGGTTATCCCACGTAGGTCTCTTTTAGCGGCCGGAGTGTACTGAATAAATAGTTATAAGTATTTATTGAGGTAAAACTATACAACTTTCTTTGACTCGTTGTTTATAAAAATCGCCTGAAATTCTTTCGGCAGCAAAAACTGCCCCTACAAATGTCAACATATATCCAGCTAGGCAAGCAAACACAATAATCGGAAAATTCCATGTGTAATCTTTTGTTTCAGTAAGAAAATAAAATGATATAAGAACAACAAGAGCAAATAACCAATAAAAAAGGCTATATAAAAATTTATTAATTTTTATATACTTACACGCATTATATTTACCATTACAGTATTCCACTGAATTCTTACATTTTTTCAAATCATTTATAAATTCAGTTGGCTTAGTTAAGTTACAACAGTACTGAATTTCTTCACAACTCAATGAAAAGCCAAAATAATTAGAAAATCCTTGCTCAATAATAATTGGACTTTTCTTAGTTAGATCTGAATCAAATACTTTTAAAAATAATTCATATTTTTTAAATTTATTAGAAGAAGATGAGGCCATTGCCTTATTAAATCGTTCATACATCAAAAAGACTAAAAAGAGAGAGATTAAAATAAATACTGCCCATACAGCTTTATCACCTAAAACTTTTTGTAGCGACTCTAACCATTTGATAAAAATATTTTCCATAAAATACCGTGTATTATTTAATATTTATTAATCATTTATTAATCAGTGTAGCGTAATTCGTATCTTTAGTTAGCACCAATGAGAAGGCTTTAATAATTGGCACAACTATTGCCTAGATAGTTATCGCGTTTGTGATTCAGTTAATTCTAGAAAGCTCGGACGAATAAACATAGTCAGCAGAAAGCGCGTTAGAGCGAATCTGCAATAGCTTATTGTCTCTTTTATTGGTACTTTCTTGCAAGACATACTCATCAGATCCAAAACAACTCTATAAGAATATAACTTGCTACCATCCGATAAAATGCTTCCCGTAATGGCATGAAAACACGTATAAAAATATCAATGAAACACCATTATCAAGCAGAAATTACAGCACTATGCAGTCTAAATCTGCGCACAACTGATTTACCCACGCTACCGCCATTCGAACTCATTACGGATAAGCGCCATTGGTTCGTGAATAAGCATCTAAACACCGTACATAGGATTTAATAAGTTACAGAGAATATCCAGAAAAAATTGACACAAACATGACATTCTTTGATGTAGGTAGGGTTTGCAGGAAACTGCAACGTTTAAACAGTCAGTAAAAGTGAGATGGGTGAGAAATGGTGGCTCTGTGGTAATGTTGCACTGTGGGTTTGGGACGCAATTACTTCTTCAATATCATTGCCATCTCCGACCGCGCCCCAGTTCCTTTTGATGGATGCAAAAGGAACCAAAAGCATCTTTTTAGGTTCGGTGCGCGTAATCAGGGTCGCTTTTATTCGCTCCTGCTCACGAAAAGCTTAAAATTCATCCGTGAATTTTCCCCTGAGTTCATCGATCAATTTAGCTTTATTGATTCAGAGTTTCACCCAACTCAAAACAGCCACCAAACGAAGAAAACCATTCAAGGAAGAATGGTTAGGCTTTTCCGGGCAGGACGCCCGTAAAAGCTGGTTCTGGACAACGCACGACCAAGGCCAAACAAAAAAGATCTTCTGGTTACTCTTGCATCTCTGCAAGAGTAACTGGCGCACAGAACACCGATGTCACTGAAATCAAATAACGGAATTGTGCGTCAAATTTGTGAGCCGGAGGCTAAGAAGATAAAAACGATAGGCTGCTGGTTTTGGAACGCTCAGGTTTCATCAATTTCAGGTGTGTGATCACCTACGCCCCAGACATTAAACACGTCTGCTTTTACTTCAAAGATTTGTTATACCGTTATTTGCAGTTAATCCAATACCTAGCCAAAGGATTTGGAAAAACCTTACCTACAATAATTTTTTCAAACTCACCACCATTGGCTTCAATAACACTTCGTGATGCAAAATTATCCTCGTCAGCGGTCAGTAAAGCTCGTTCAATGCCGAGATCGGCTGCTTTCGACAATACCAACTTGAGCATTAACTTACCGTTACCCTTTCCCCGATGTGAAGGAGCAATATCATAGCCAATATGTCCGCCCTCTAAAGCGAGAAAGTCATTGTCGATATTGTGACGAACCCGAATTGCACCGAGAATAGACTGGTCATCATCTATTAACCAAAAGTGGCTACATGGCACATAGCCTTCACGCAAATTTAAACCCGCTGATTCATCACTTAAACGCTGAACATACTTTGTAAAATCAATTTTACCTTCAAGGTAGTAATCAGCACCTTCGACATCGTTTTGAGCGAAATCATTATAGAAACGTTCAAAAGCAGACTTAAACTCATGCGACGGTATAACTAACTCCATGTAATTTTCTCCAATAATGTATAACGCTCAGGTCAGATGACCTGAGTACGTCGATCAACAATGTTTCACGCTATTCAAATTAACCACCAAACAAAAAAGATTTTCTGATTACGCTTGCATCTTGGCAAGAGTAACTGGCGCACAGAACACCGATGCCTCTGAAATCACTGACGCTGATTGTGCGTCAAATCTGGGAGCCGAAGACTGAAAGAATAAAAGTACTGCCCTCAATCCCCGATTCTCCCCCGACAAATCTGTTCGGTTAACACCTGCAAACGCTGCACTTCTGTCTCCAGATAATTCAACTCTTCTTCGGTAATTTCATAATGCTCCGAATAGCGCGCATCAATATAGGCTCTTTGCAGACGCCGGAAGCTGCGGCGGTGGAATTTGTTGTCCATCGGGAAAATCTCAGCAAAGGCCAGATCGATTTGTGAACAGAATTTCCCCAACTTTTCGATATTGTGGGATTTGGGTAAGTAATTGGTGCAGGTCAGCAACGTGCAGGCGAAAAACCGTTCCGTCGCTTGATGCAAGAGAAAAGCCGCTTGTTTTAACTTGCCGCGATTTTTATCAAATCGATAAGTCACCAGAAAATCAGAAGCACTTTCAAACCACTGCTCATAATGCTTACGGGCTATCTCTCGCAACTCTTCCTCAGTCAAATCTCCCGGCATCGCCAACGGCTTCGGCGTTGCGGCAAACAGTTCGATACCCTCTTCACGGATATCCTTAAAAAAATAGTGACCCTGTTGCAATCGCTCATTCACTTCCTGCAAATCATGCACAATCAACCCGAGCGGTGCGGATTTTACTCTCCGGTCAATTTGCTCTTCGGCCCGCTGCCAAACCACGTCTTCCTCGACCAAAGCAGCTTTATTCACAATCACCAGAATATCGTAATCGCTGATATAACCATTGACCGGATCTTTGACCCAGTTACCTTTCGCATGGCTACCGAACAGAATGATTTTCAGAATACGAAATTCACTCTTACTCGCCGTTTTGCCCTGAAGGTAGTCTTCCAGCGTATCACGCAGAATCGTTGAAATCGTAGCAAGCTCACGCTGTTTGTATTCCGGCAGATGGTCGAGGGATGTTTTCATAATCGCAGCATTGGGTGGTTGTGGATGAATAGCGCTAGCATAAAAGAAGCATTCAACAAAAAACACCGTTTATCATCGTTTTAGCACGGCTCAAAGGTAAAATGCGACGCGGTTCTTTTTTATTTTTTGCCTTTATGATTGTCTCCGCACCCGGCTTCGAGTCATGACACAATGCCCTTCTCTGAATTCTGAGACATGGGGGCTGACACAGAATGTTGAACAGTCTCTGCAATTGTGGGTCAATTTATGATACCGATGCATATTGATAACAGGATTATATTTAGTAATGACGAACCAACTCAATCATCTTAGGATCCATATCATCAAGTAGACTTACCAACTCTCGGACTGATTTGCCTTTTTCTGTTTTAGCATCAGGGTCAGCACCGAAATCAAGCAATAGTTTCATAACTTCATACTGATAAGGTTTGTTATCAAATACCATATTCAAAGGTGTTGCATCATCACTTGCTCGATGTTCAATTAACTCATCCGCCCCGTTTTCCAGCAGTAACCGCATCCCTTCAATATTTTGTTGTCGTACAGCATAAATCAGTGGTGTATAGCCATAACTATCAATTGCGTTGACATCCAAGCCTTGGTCAATCAGATACTGAATTGATTCGAGTGGTGTTCTTTCCTCTAGTTTTGTAGAGGGAGACATAAATACGTGATGTAGGTATGTCCAGTGCTCTGATTCCGTGACTTCATGAATATCAGCACCTTTATCAATAAGCGCTTTGACTTCATTAATATCACCATCCAGTACAGCATCGTATAATTCGTATTCGTAACTCATTATGTCTTCCTGTTTTTCAAAAATTTTCTCATATCTCTGAGAATTTTTCTTAAATCATCACTGCCCGGCTTCTCATTCACATGACTAAGATTGGTCTTAGCATCCTCAATAAGAAAATAGTCAGGATGTGAATTCACAAAATCATTCAATTCTTCCTGAGTCATTCCCATCTGGTCAGCGGCTCTGAGTAGCCGCCTGTTTTCCAGACCATATTTATGTCCATAATGCCAGTCAGTGATCACTCGACCACTCTTATCAACAAACTGACCATTGAGTTTTCTTGCATTGGCTTCAATCTGTCTTTTGGTGTCAGCCCGAAGGGATGTGCGATTCAGTTCTGGCTTGGGATACTGACTCGCACCAAACTGACCATTCGGCTTGCGGATTTGGTGACTATACACCACATACAGCGGTGGTAACCCAGTCTCTGCCGGAAAGGTCAGAATATAGTCTTGCAGCTCCGCATCAGCAATCGGCGTGATGTAGGTGTTATCAAATTCTTGGCCTTGCTCCGCTTCCGGATGGATCCAGATATCGAACTTTTCCATCTCCGGGATGGGATTGACAAGGATCGGTTTACCGCCAAAATCACCACTAATCGGCACCCATTCAATGGTGATATCCGGCTCTAACTCAACAGCAAACCGCTCACCAACCTGTTTTACTTCACGCTTAGGGATATTCGTCCCATTGACGTGATAACCGTAAATCCGACCTTTCGTATTGAAACCCAAGCGAATATTGGTTTCAACCGTGTCTTTATTACTCATATCAGCAGCGCTGTAGAGCGTACTGTCAGCTAATTTGTTCGGCACAAATGCAGCCAGAATGCCAGCTCGCCCGACGATTTTCATCGCCATTCCCGGCAGTTCTGCTAGCGCTGCGCCGCCAATACGCGTCAAAAAAGCTTCTCCAGATGCTGCACTTACCCCCCCCTGCCCGACGGCCAGTGTATAAGCCGCATAATCCCCCAGCGAAGAAAGTGGCTCTCTTTGTGTACCGATATCACACGTACCGCTCGGCACCAGCGTAGATTTGGCAAAACGAGAGGGTTTGACGGGCGGTTTGTTAAATACGTTCTGCCATGCGGATGAAGGCAGTTGAATTTTATCCAGCTCCCGTAACCGCTCCTGACGCTGCCTGATCAATCGCTCTTGTAAACTCAACTTCACAGGTTTGCGTTCGACATAAGGCTCGGTATACACAGAGGCATTCACACTGCCTGAATAAGTTGAACCAATGCCATGATTGACCCATTCAACTCTGCCGGTATAAGCCTTGTTAGCCAGCAAATCGAGATGAGGCTCAACCTCGGGATTGACTCGCCAGTATGAATTGCCCCATTCATCCCGATCTCGAATCAGCAAAGGTACTGATGGCACATCCGTCAGCAATACCTGATGGCCGCTGCGAAGCTGTTCGAGAAAATCCGCAAAGCGTATTCCAGCAGGGATAACGGATTTCATCTCTGACTCACGTAAGGAGGCAAAACCCCCTTCAACTTGAGCAAATTCATAACTCATCAGATTATAGATTTGAGTGGTTTGATAGTTCATTGACGTTGTTGGCTAAGCCGTGATTGTTTTATCGATGGATGCTTATTGATAAAGTTATTTTCATATGAATCCACAATTATACTCAAATGGATTTATAAAACATGTTTAAATTTGGAGTTTTGATGGGGAGTGAT
>NZ_JCARSY010000061.1:0-9267 GCF_059641415.1 Vibrio rubrogenes | reverse complement strand
AAACTGTCAGATCTAGTCGGACGAATACAGATACGCCAATAAACCGGAACGCCAAGTCCCGGTTCATTCACACATCATTACTCATCAATTCCCAGATCTTTGGCCAGCGCCTGAATCTCTTTCAAATCCATCTGATTGACTTTGATCAGCTGATTGACTTTACCCAAACGTTCATTGGCAGCATCCTGTTGATCACAGGCATCGGAATGTGCATCCCACGAGGTGCCTTGCAGATAAAGATCACACTCTTTCTTCAGCTCTTTCTTCTTCTGCTGTAAGGTTTCCCGCTCTTTTTCCAGCGACTCAAGTGACTGCTTCACTTTCAGCTCTTTCTGGAACAGTTCACGAGACCGCTCAAACATCGTCGCCTGAAGGTCGGCCTGATGATTCAGCCGGTTATTGACTTTGTTGACCTGAGTGATCTTCGACTTCTCTTCAGATAACTGCTTTGCCAACTCAGCTTTTTCCTGAGCCAATTGCTCGACTTTGCTATTCAGCGCATCGACCTGCTTTTGATAAGCACTTTTTTCGTCCGCTAACTTTTGATCAAACTCTTTACTCAGTTGTTGAATTTTCAAATGAGTTTGTTGATCTGAATCGACTAGTGTTTTCTGATTGGCTTGTTCAAGCTGATGATAGCGTGTTTCCAGCACCTGATAAGCCTCTTGCCAGCGTTGTCCCGATAGCAAAGCACCAATCAGTCCGCCCGCGGCAATCCCTATCACAGCAGCGATACCAATGTAGATATAAGTACGCTTGTCCCTTTGCTCAATAACGACAACGTCTTCATCTCCATCATCCAAACTGTCAGATTGTTTATTCACAATAACTCCATCTGCTTTAACGTATTAATTCACTTACCACAACGGCTACCAGGTAAACTGCAAAAGCGCTACACAGTACGACAATAATGCCCTTCTGGATGTTTTCTCGAGTGTCGTATCGAACCAAAACATATGCAAGCGCAATCAAAACAATAATTGCAATGAGTCTAACCATAATTATTCCGCCTTACTCATTTGGGATTTATATCATGATTCTTTTATTTAAGGTCAGAGGAAAGTCGATAATACATCAAGTCATCATTTTTTATAGATTTACCTAAATTCTGTAAGTGACATCACAAAATTTTTGGATTAACATCACCGCGTAAATCATCAATTTAGATGATTGTTCCAGTGAAGACTACAGGAGAGAGGTTGTTAACCTATTTTTAACAAATTAGGTAAACATACCCGCCGAAGAAGTAAATCTTTCAGGTGCTTTATTCTTCCCCCAAGAAGAATTGCGAGGACTGTAGTTGGAGGAACCTCTGGAGAGAATCGTTGAATCGATCGCCGAAGGAGCAAGTCCCATCCGGGATGAAACTCTCAGGCAAAAGGACAGAGGAGTGAAAGGCACATTTTTTGAAAATTTATTCGACGCGTTGTCCGTTATTTCAGGATGATCACTTTATAATCAACCTTTCCTCTTCTCCTTATTTGTACTTATTTTAAGGGGAAATCATGCAAGATCTGCAATCTATATTCAGTGCTATCGATAGTTTTATTTGGGGCCCACCACTACTTATTTTACTGGTCGGAACCGGTATCTACTTCACATTCAGTCTCGGACTGCTGCAATTCCGCTACTTACCCACCGCATTAAAACTGGTGTTTGGCCGTTCGTCACAAGGCAAAACCGGTGACGTTTCCAGCTTCGCGGCACTATGTACCGCACTATCCGCAACCATCGGAACCGGCAATATTGTCGGTGTCGCAACGGCAATCAAACTCGGCGGACCCGGTGCGCTGTTCTGGATGTGGTTTGCTGCTTTGTTCGGCATGGCGACCAAATACGCGGAATGTCTGTTGGCCGTCAAATATCGCAAAACCGATGAAAAAGGCCAAATGGTTGGCGGGCCGATGTATTTTCTACAGTATGGTGTGGGTTCAAAATTTTTGGCGACGGCATTCGCAGTATTTGCGATTGGCGTGGCATTCTTTGGTATTGGGACATTTCCGCAAGTCAACGCGATTGTCGATGCATCACAACTTTCATTCGGAGTTTCCAGAGAAGTCGCGGCTGGTATCCTGACGCTGCTGGTTGCCATTGTCACCATCGGTGGCATTCAGTCGATTTCAAAAGTTGCCAGTAAAGTGGTACCGACCATGGCGCTGTTTTATATTCTGGCCTGTCTGTCGGTCTTAATCATGCAAGCGGATCAGTTTGTTCCCGCAGTCCTGCTGGTGATTCAATCTGCTTTCACATCGACCGCAGCAACCGGAGGTTTTGCCGGTGCCACGATTATGTTGGCGATTCAGGCCGGTGTCGCCCGCGGCGTGTTCTCCAATGAGTCAGGTCTTGGCAGCGCCCCGATGGCAGCAGCAGCAGCGAAAACGGACTCTTGTGTGCGACAAGGGTTGATCTCCATGACGGGGACATTCTTTGATACGATTTTGATCTGTACCATGACAGGCTTGGCTTTAATCCTCACCAATGCGTGGCAGGGTGATCTGTCCGGTGCGGCGATGACAACCCATGCATTTGCCGTCGGTCTTGATTCAGCAACGGTTGGCCCGATGCTGGTATCAATTGGATTAATCTTCTTTGCGTTTACCACCATTCTTGGCTGGAACTACTACGGCGAGCGCTGTGTGGTGTTCTTATTTGGCACCAAAGGTATCCTGACCTATAAACTCATCTTCATCGCGCTGATTGCTTCCGGTGCATTTTTGCATCTGGATTTAATCTGGATTATTGCTGATATCGTCAATGGTCTGATGGCAATTCCCAACCTGATTGGCTTGCTGATGTTAAGAAAAGTGGTTATTGAAGAAACTGCGTTATTCTTCCGTCACGGTATGATGAAATCGGCCCCTGCCGAAGCCTGACGCCTGTCGGAGATTTAACCGTTCGTTGAGCACGTCGTGTGACATGTAACCGGCGCGCTCAATGTCGGCTCACCGGCCCTTGTGTGTTTTCCGCCGGGTGTTAGGACGTCTCTCTCTGTTTTTGTGGTTCAATCCGCGTCGGTAACCTGCCCCGTTCCGGTAATCCAATTGGTTCCGGTAGCCCGCTTTGTTCAGGCAGCCTAATCTGTTCTGGTAACCATAGCGTTAAATTCCCCTGCTCACACCGCCCCGTATCCAGATTCCAGTTCTTCAGCCAGTCCGTTGCACCGTGCTCATAAACACTCTCACCCAGTAAACATTGATACCGGACGATATTCGCGACCGTAAAATCGAAAACCTGATCATAATGCCAGCAACCATAAGGGGTCTCCAGATGTTCAATGTACTGACGATCAATGGCTGAAATCTGCGGATAAACCAAACCAAGAAAAGCCGCAACATGGCGGGAAAACGGAAATAACCGATATTGATCTTCAACCAGAGACATCACGCGAATAAACCCGACATACCAGCCGTCAATATCCGGCGTACCGAATTGCTGCCCATAGATATCAAGCAGTGATTCCCGCCATACGGTCTCAATCACATGGTCAATCTGATGGGGTGACTGGATCTCAGCACAATGCAGTAAATGACGCGACAATCGTTCGACATAACCGATATCACCCAGCCCCATCCGTTGCCAGATAAACGCATCCTGATGCATCTCACACTCGCGATGCTGTTGTTTGTTCTGGTCGTAATATCCGACTTTAAGCTCAATTACCGGATGAATCGTGATATCGGTAATCACATGAGCAAGAAACCCACTCAGCCAGGCAAACGCACGATCCTGCTGTTCTCCCTGTAAGCGACGGACATGCTTAATCATACTACGCAACAAATCACCGACAGATTGATAGTGCATCCGATCCGCCCACGCAGCCTGAAGAGAATCAGTAATTTTCAGATAAGGAAAATCTGGAGAAACCGCGCCCATTTCTACGTAACGCTGGTTCACGAGTAAAATACGTTGCATTCGGCTGGGTAAAGTGTACAGCGCATCACCTTGCATGAATGCCTGATTGACTGCGGTAATGTGAGCAAATGCACCCGGCATAATCAACCTTAACCATTGCTTGTCTACTGATAACAACTTACGTGATTTTTATGACATTTATCTTGCATAAAAAGTAATGAGACACAATTCAATTATTTATTGTTTTGATGATTAAGCTTCTCCTGCCCCCAGATGCCCGGCCATCACACATTCAACGCGTACTGTCTGGCTAATCGAGCCGCCTGACAAATCCGCTGAGTCGGTGTACTTGCTGATGAGGGAAAGTGGATCAATTGATAAATTTCCGGATACGCCTCACCGGTCACCGCTGACTCTCCCAGCCAGCCGATAATATTGAAGTAATTCAACTGATCCTGACGGGTGACAAATCCTTTCTGACGAGCAATCTGCGCATGGGCTTCCACCCAGAGATCCCCACGCTCCTGCTGGAATAACACCTCAGGAAAATGGCGTTGCATGTGATGATATATCGCTTCAAGCAGACTCTGCCATGCAATATGACTCAGTTGCTGCCATTGCATCGGTGTTAATTGCAGTGGCAATTCGAAAAAGACCATCGGCTCAAAATCGGCCCGGACCATAATTTGCCATCCCAACGATGTAGGAAGCCAAGCCTTATCCATCGGTTGCCAAAGCCAATGACACGATGCACTGAGTAACGTCCACGCCACATCTGCATGAGCCATATTGAGATAGCTCGTTGTCCCGTAAGGAGACAACACCTGTACCTGCTGCCTGAAATGTTCGGCGAGTTGTTCGATCGGCCATGATGAACGAAAGAAAAAACCTTCAGAGCCCTGTTGATGTTTCAAAAACCAGCGCTTCACCGACGGATCAACGGCTAATAGATAAGGTGAGTGTTCTTCATCCGATTCACACAAATAAACGGCTGCCGATTCAACAATCGGATCGTCAGGAAAATAGATTTGGTGATAAGGCGGTAACTGGCGGCCATCAACAAACAAGTAGAAGCGATGATGCGCCCCTGTGGGCATCAAACCGAGTATTTGTTCAGACGGAAACGTGTTCATCGTTCAAGACCATCCATGATGAGACGACAAGTTGAGTGAACCGACTTGTTCAAAATAGAGTCGAGATAACCAATAGAAGCATCGTAAGTGACTGTCATGATCATTCCTTTTATATGAATAGGCAAAAAGCTGCTCCGCTAAAATCCGCTACGGATCCAACGAATTGTTTATCATACGATTTAATTTATTTGAGTTTAAATTAAAACTCAATTGAGACAAAAAACAATTCTATCAATCTTTTTCTCATCATGACGATTGCATTTTGCAATTTAGATCACTTTTGGGAGTCACTTAACAAATAAAATTAATAATAAAAATTACATATAAATCAATAAGTCACAAAAAACAAAAATCATTGTGTCTTTCACAGCATCTTGATATACCCTTGAACTCATTTGCTACCACTTAAACAGAGGTTGAATCTATGAACGCGTACCATCAGTTGGTTGAGCATGTAAAAAATATCGCTCACTTTGAGCACCTTGCTGCAATCTGTGGTTGGGATCAGGCCGCTATGATGCCAAAAGGCGGGGCTGAAGCGCGGGCCCAAGCAATGGCCGCCTTACAAGTCCACATTCACCAGTTGATGAATCAGCCCCAGCTTGCCGAATGGTTTGCACAGGCAGAACGAGCCCCGCTCTCTACAGAGCAACAAGCGGTTTTGCGTGAGATGAAGCGGCGCTGGCAACAAGCCACGGTATTACCTGAATCACTCGTTCAGGCCAAATCAATCGCCGGCGCCCGCTGCGAGCATGCCTGGCGACAACAGAAACAAGATAATGACTGGGCCGGATTTGCGGCCAACTGGGAAGAAGTGGTCAAACTCTCGCGCGAAGAAGCTCAGATCCGGGCAGCAGCGACAGGCAAAACCCCTTATGATGCGATGCTTGATCTGTATGAGCCCGGTGCATCTACCGCAACGCTGGATCGCTTATTTGACGATGTGAAATCTTGGCTGCCAGCGTTGATTGACCAAGTGATTGAGAAACAATCGCATGAATCCGTGCTGCTACCTCGGGGCAATTATCCGAGTGAAACTCAGAAGTCACTGGGATTAGCGGTCATGAAACTACTGCAATTCGATTTCGATCACGGCCGGCTGGATGAAAGTACCCACCCGTTTTGCGGCGGTGTGCCGAGCGATGTTCGTATCACAACACGCTACAGTGAGACAGAGTTTGTCCAGTCGCTGATGGGAATCGTCCACGAAACCGGTCACGCCCGCTATGAACAAGGCTTGCCGAAAGCCTATGCCGGAACAGCCGCCGGAGAAGCGCGCTCGATGGGGATTCATGAGTCACAGTCACTCTTTTTTGAAATGCAGATTGGCCGGAGTCCTCAATTTATTTCTCATTTGGCGGGTTTGGCTGCCCGGCATTTCAATGCTCATAATGATCCGGTGTTCGCAGAGACGAACCTGCAAAAGCTCTACACCAGAGTCAATAAGGACTTTATCCGGGTCGATGCCGACGAGCTCACCTACCCTGCACATGTCATTCTGCGTTACGAAATCGAGCGTGACTTGATGAATGGTGTGATCGAATTCCGTGATGTCCCGGAATTATGGGACCAAAAGATGCAGCGTTATCTCGGGCTTTCCACCCAAGGCAACTATCGCCAAGGCTGTATGCAAGATATTCACTGGACGGACGGCTCATTCGGCTACTTCCCGTCTTATACCCTCGGCGCAATGTATGCCGCGCAATTTATGGCAGCCATGCAGCAAGCCGTTGATGTGGATGGAACCATCGCCAGTGGTGACCTCACTCCGATTTTCACTTGGCTCAGCGAGAACATCTGGAGCAAAGGCAGCTTATTCACCACCGATGAACTGGTGAAACAGGCAACGGGTGAAACGTTGAATCCTGCGCACTTTAAAGAGCACTTGATTTCAAGATACTTGTAAACTTAACTAGGCAGGTCAAGATAGTAATAACAACTACGAGCCTGCCATTTATAGCGATAGGTGACATCAAAATGAGAGATACTCTCTGTACTAAAGACGCTCGAATGTAAATGACCTAAAATTTCATCATCGTCACCCACCCACTTTCCTGTAATTCAAAGTGAATTGATTGACATGTATAATCAAACATCTAAAATCTCACAGGATTTCTTGTAGTTCGGATAGATGCATGTCAGTATTACCTATACAATTAGTACCAGTATTGATCTATAAGGAATAATAGTGAGTTTTTTTGTATCAGAGCGGTTCTCTAAAGTCCTAATTTTTTTAGGCGTATTTCTACTGATTGTATTTCTCTTATCCTTTTCTTATAAATCTATATTTTTCAACTTTGATGTTCCGATTAAAACAGACGTTTTCGGACAATTTGGAGATATTGTAGGAGGTGTTATTGGTTCTTTATGGGCTTTAGCCGGAGTTATACTTTTCTACGCGGGACTAACCGAACAGCGTAAAGATATCCAAACTAACCAAAATGCACTTGAAAAACAAATTTCTGCTTTAAATTACCAAAAAGAAGAAATGGAACTGCAGCGAAAAGAATATGCAATGGCTCGAAAAGTATTCGAGGAACAAAGGGAAGCTTTAAAAGAACAAGCAAAAACATCTAGAGTTCAGCAATTTGAGTCAAACTTTTATTCATTACTTGATATTTACATAGGGATTCGTAAAGATATCGCCAGCCAAAGTGGAAATTTTATATCTAAAGTTAACAAAGAACTTTCCTCTTTAGATATACATAACACAGAAGCAAAAGATAAAATAAAATCAATAAACAATAAATAATAAATATCAAGAAATATATTACAAAAATAAAGATAACATTTCCCATTATCTTAAGACTATTTATCGAATTTATAAAACTATTGATGAACAAGAAGATTTAAACATCAAAAAGAAATATTTCTATTCAAAAATAGTTCGTTCTCAATTTACTGAAGAAGAGTTATTTTTAATATACTATAACGCTCATTCTTCTTATGGTGTTAATTTTAGACCTCTAATTTTAAAATACAACATTTTAAAACATTTAATGCCAATTTCAAAAGTTGAATTCAAGTTTATTTTAGATGAAGACAACTCAGTGAATATGAAGAGACATTCTATTACATCTTGGTTAGATAGCTTTTTAAGTTCCAACTGGCATTATATGTATGATCTAGAAATAGAAAATCCAAGTTACTCATCTGAGTTAGCTATAGATAGTATAGGTAAAATTATGATTCAGATGGAATTAGATATAGATGAAAATATAATAATTAAGATTACCAATAGCTCACTTGATATTGAAACTAAATTATGCCTAGAAAAAGGAAAGATGTTAGAATTCATAGAAAATTATTTTTATGACAGGTTGATAAATAGTCATTTTGAAGAATTATCAACTAATGATTACATTGACATTGTAGAGAAAAACGATTCTATATCAGCTAAAATTAGCATTGAAAAAAATATCAACTTTGTAAAAGATTTTGTTTAATAAGGTATCATACATGGAAAACGAATTTAACAGGTTATTTAAAAACAATTTAAAAATAAACACTCGGACTATATCTGTAAAAACCTTATTAAGTGAGCGAAATCTATCAAGAATAGATTATAAACCTTATTATCAAAGAAATTATGTTTGGGATGCGAAAAAAGCTACATTTTTCATAGAAAGTATTCTTTTAGGTACCGATATCCCACCACTTATTTTTTTCAAATCAGGTAAAAACATTGAAGTAATTGATGGCAGACAAAGGTTTGAAACACTGAAAAGATTCAAAGAATCAAGTTTTAAGCTTACAACTCATGGGTTGATGGAATTAAAAGTTCTTCAAGATAAAAACTTCAACACTCTTAATCCAGAAATTAAAGACGCTTTCTTAAATACTAAAGTTAGATTATTTGAATTTGAAGTAGTTAATGAGCCTAGGTTATCTCTAGAATTAGAAGACAAAATCAAAAAAGAAATATTTAGAAGATATAATACAGGTATAACTCCTATTAATTCAATGGAATTAGATAATGCTAAGTACGATGAAGACTCTTTAACGACTGTGATAAAAGAGTACCTAGAATCGAACAAAGATACTGTAGTAGATATAATTAACTGCTTCTTTAGTAATAAGAAAAGAAAATCGGATGTAACTTTTTCATCGATAGCAGATTTTTTGCGTAGATATATAACGTTATCTCACTTTCCAATATATTCATATGCTGGCAGTGGTAGTAGAACAGACATAAGAGAACTACTTTATGAATTTATTACCGACAATATCGAAGATAATGAGATATATTTTAATAATTTCATTTCATCAGTAAAAGACGTAA
>NZ_JCARSY010000060.1:0-10807 GCF_059641415.1 Vibrio rubrogenes | reverse complement strand
GACACGGTACGCGATGCCATTGATGAGAAAATGGGCGCTTTAATGCCATTATTCGAACGGTTCTTAGCCGCAAATAACACCGATGTTGAATCTATCGGTCAAGCCGCTCAACAGGCTCTCTCCAAATCTGACCGCTCGTAATCAGTTCCGTCATGATCTAGGGTCATCGGCCCTAGTTTCAGCCAAGCTGAACATAATGCGCAACCTCATGAATATCCAAATTCTTTTTCGTTCTGTTCAAACAAATTTTGCTGTGCCTTAAGCGATTCCTCTCAACATTATTGCTGCCTCTTTAGTATGACAGTGATAGAATATATTCAGACGACACTCATATGATAGCTTCATTGAATATCGTCAGTGCAAGGACAGCAAAATGAGATGACTCGGGGTCATTTGTATCATCTCAAGCAGGGCTCAGGCTATCGGGCTGCCGTTATATACCAAATGAAGCGTCAGAGAACAAATATGATCTCTGACGTCTCAGAAATATGGGGTATATATAAATAGCAGTAAATTACGTTTTATTTTTGTCTCATTGGGTAATTTTGTGCATCTCTATAAAGCAGAAACAAAAAAATTATTTAACCTTGCCGTTCCGGTATTAATCGCCTCAGTGGCACAAACGGGAATGGGATTTGTTGACACCGTGATGGCAGGTGGTGCCAGCGCTGTCGATATGGCTGCTGTTGCTGTCGCCGGTAGTATCTGGATGCCAACTATTCTTTTCGGTATGGGGATCTTAATGGCTTTAGTGCCTGTGATTGCTCAATTGAACGGTGCAGGCAAACAGAACAGCATTCCTTACGAAGTTCAGCAAGGTATCTATACGGCACTTTTGCTCACCATCCCGACCATTCTGATTTTGTTCCAGACCAACCAAATAATGGTCTGGATGGACATCGATCTCCCACTGGCAAAAAAGACCAGCAACTACATGTATGCCATGATGTTTGGTGCACCGGCTTTCTTGCTCTTTCAGGCGCTGAGAAACTTTACGGATGGGATGTCGATGACCAAACCAGCAATGGTGATTGGTTTCCTCGGCTTACTGATCAATATTCCGCTGAACTGGATCTTCGTCTACGGTAAGTTCGGTGCTCCGGCATTGGGCGGTGTCGGGTGTGGGGTCGCAACAGCAATTGTCTATTGGCTGATGTTCTCGATGCTATGTTTTTATATCATCACAGCAAAACGGCTAGAGCCGATCTCCCCTTTCAAGTCACTTTCTCGTATCAATAAGAAAGAACAGATTCGGATTTTCAAGCTAGGGCTTCCCGTCTCAGCAGCCTTCTTCTTTGAAGTATCACTCTTTGCCGTGGTTGCCCTTCTCGTTGCCAAATTAGGTGCAACGGTTGTGGCTGCACACCAGATTGCTGTGAATTTCTCATCGATGGTGTTCATGCTTCCGATGAGTATCGGTGCAGCGGTCAGTATCCGTGTCGGCCATAAGCTCGGTGAAGATGACTTTGAAGGCTCAATCATCGCCTCAAAAGTAGGGATCGGCTTGGGTCTGAGCACTGCGGTCATCACCGCGACATTAACGATCCTGTTCCGTGAACAACTGGCTTGGATGTATACAGACAATCTTGAAGTCATTGCATTGGCGGCTCACCTGCTGTTTATCGCGGCGATTTATCAATGCGCCGATTCGATTCAGGTTGTCTCTGCCGGAGCTTTGAGAGGCTACAAAGACATGAAGGCCCTTTTCTACATTACCTTCATTGCTTATTGGCTATTTGGACTGCCTTTCGGTTGTATTCTAGCCCTAACGAACTGGATTGTAGAACCGATGGGCGTTGCCGGATTCTGGGTCGGATTTATTATTGGTCTCTCTTCAGCGGCACTGATGTTAGGGAGTCGGCTCGGATGGATCTTCAAACAACATTCGATTCCTAAATTGAATATCGCTTCGTCATAATGTGATAACCACAAGATGATTTTAACAGGGGATGCAATGCATCCCCTGTTATTTGGGGCACCCGCCAGTCCCCACACCCATCACAGAATGCAGTCATAGAAATCATCATCAGAAAAACCGTTAAGCTGTTTTGATTCAAGGCAGCCGTTCACGGAGAAATCGCGCAAAGCGGGGCTTTCCTTTTGTTGTCATTCGGTCATAACGATAAGTAATCCAACTCCCGATCGTCGGAGGCGATGCTCTCTGCTGATCAGTCAAACCACTACCAATATAAAACTCTATTCCACGGCGATCTCGTACCAGGAGTGCCCCAACCTGATTCTGATATTTCCCTTTTCCTTTTTTGTAACCTATCACCTGAGCTTCATCATCCAGATAGGGTTTCATCTTGAGCAACGTGTCACTACGCCCGGAATGATAAACAGCATTCCAGTCACGTAACATAATCCCTTCGCCATTGGCTCGAGTGATGCGCTGCATAAATTTGTCCAGCGCCTTTTGCGATGTCAAAGCAAATTGCTGAATCAGATGAATATTGGAAATATCAGGCTGGCTGAGTAACCATGATTCTATTTTCTGATAGCGTTGATGATAAGGGCCGATACCGAAAGGAATATCGAACAACATGAATGACACCTGTTGCCAGCTTTTTGGATCAGGATGCTGATCCAGAATCGTCTGCTGAACTAAATGAAACCGCCCTCTGCCAGCCCAGAGTTCACCCTCAGCCGGAAACGGCGGCAACTGGCGTAAAAACCACTGTGGGGCATGAATCTGCGTACCATTTCGAGTTCGTAACTGCTTGCCGTCCCAAACCCCGCGAATACCATCCAGTTTTTCACTGACTCGGTAATGGCTGAATTCAAGTTCATCACGGTTGGGTGTGTAGGTATTGGCCAACATGACTTGTTCAGGAAATTCATCATGTAATCCAGCGTTAGCTCCCTGTGCCAGAATCAGGAGCGAAAGAAGGGTCATTTTTATCTTCACAGTAGCAATATCCTGTTATCGGTTGATCTGCCGATAACATGACTGAGCATAATAGAGACGTCATCTCATCTCTGGCTTCTATTCGAGGGAGTCTTAGATTTCCCATTCATCAGTGACATGACGACTCATCAATGTTGTGATATGGCTCGAAGTGTGTAGTTAAGACTCTCTGTTTTTTCGATATTCATGCAGTTGGGTCAGATACTTAATCCAACTTTTAGCCTCGTGGGACGGTTGAAGGCTATCGGCCTTCTTCGCCTGACTGAGTGCCTGCTCAAATTGATTGAGCTTGTAGAGTGCTTGCGTCCGTAGCAATGCAATATCTGCGGCTTGAGCGTGCCCTTGCAATAAGGCCAATGCGTCAAGCGACTCCTGATAATTTCCTTGCTGTAATTGTAAGCGGGCAACGTTCCGGTAATATTTTTTATCGTGTTGGGCTGCGAGCTGCCAGTTTTCAATGGCTTTATCCCACTCTTTTGCCTGCTGCCAGTAGTAAGCCGTTTGGGTGAGTTCTTCAAGTGTCGGTGAGGATTGCCCAGCCAACTCAGCCATCACCCGGGCCGCTCTTTCAGGAATGCCGTTTTGGGCATAAAGACTCGCGAGCAATTTCAGATTCTGTTCCGAAAGTTTCACGCCTTTCAGTCGTGCCAATTCTAATGAAGCAAGCGCTGAGCGGAACTGTTTGGTTTTGAGCTCCATATTCACCAATTGCAACCACCAGTTACGCTGCTCAGGTTCAAGCGCCAGCAACCGCTTAATGGTTGGAATTGCAGCTTTGTACCGAGTCAGCTGGATTTGTGCCCCCAACTGAATTGAGAGTGGCGTCACCGCATCTGGCAGCTGGAAATCTTCATACCGGGAGATCGCATCCAATGCTTGTTGCCACTGAGATAACAGATAATGAATCTGTCCGATTCGCAGCCAGAGTTGGGACAGATCTTTTTTCGGTGGTGCGTTGTCTGCCAGCTGCCGATAATAGGTTACCGCTTCTTGATACTGATGATCATTCGCCAACAGATCTGCCAGCATCCGCTTGGCTGACCAGCCCAGTTCATCTTTGAGTTGGTTTGATGTGACCGCGTAACGTGCTTGCTCAATCGCAGGTTTACTTTGACCATTTTGCCAGTAGTAATTGGCTAAAAGTAAAGCGATATAAGCCTTGTCTTGTGGTTTCGCCGCGGTGACTGCACGCAAGGTCTGAATCGCCTGTTCCAGTTGTTGTTGCTCGACCTGTTTTTGAGCTTGCATCACTTGGGCTGCGACATGACGACTCAGTTCGACCGCAGAGACAGCGCTCGCATAGAGCCATAACAAACCGATAAAAATATATTTCATCTTCATTTATCCATCTCAAACTTGATGACCTGAGTCATTCCCACCTGTTTCTCTGCCTTACCGTTGACAACCCGGGGCTGAAACTTCCACTGGCTGATCGCCCGTCTGGCTGACCGATCAAAAATCCGTTTAGGCTGGCTGTCGATCACTTGAATATTGACTGCCCGTCCGGTCTCATCAATATCGAACTGTAATGTCACAGAACCCTCAATCTCCCGCCGCATCGCTTTCGGCGGATAATCAGGCTTCACCTGATAAAGAGGAATGGCCTGCTGGCTGCTGCCTATTGCATTGATATCGAGCGCAGGCGCCTGAATCGCTACGCCGTCCAAACCCGCAGATAATCCCAGCTCAGGGACAGACGCCATCGTCGGAGCATGATTGACCGACGACTGTTGCTGAGCGGCAGTCATCATTTTCGGTGCTTCAGGCGGCTTTGGTTTTTCCGGCACCGTTCTCTGACGGCGCTGCACCGCATCATCCGGTTCGGTCATCAGCATATTAAACTGCAAAGCACTCTGCTCTTCAGGTCTCTGATGCGAGCCGTTATCAACCATCCAAGCCATAAAGCTAAACAGACCGACAGAAAAAACAATCGCGACCGGCAGAGCAAATAACCAGCGCATCATTACCGTTTCTCCGTCGCCAATGCAATTTGTTTCACACCAGCACTCTTGGCTGCATCCATCACTTGGACGACCGTCCCGTTATAAGCGTGCTCATCGGCTTGGATCACCAAAGAAGCATCGGGTTTGTCCATTAGCATCTGTTCCAGAGTTGCCTGTACCCGCTCGACATCAACACGCCGCTTATCAATATAAATATCATTGGCAGCCGTTATCGCCACAAATACACCGGCCTGTTTCTGGCTCACCGCATGTGACGCATTCGGCCGGTTCACTTCGACACCGGATTCGCGCACAAAAGAACTGGTCACAATAAAAAAGATCAGCATGATAAATACGATATCCAACATCGAGGTCAAATCGACCTGCGCTTCATCCTGCTTTACTGAGCGTCTTCCCAGTCTCATAAACGACTCCTCAGTGATTTTTCGAGTTTCATTTCGAGCCACTGACATTTTTTATACAATCGGGCATAGATAAACATACCCACCAGCGCGGCAACCATACCCGCCATAGTCGGCAGGGTGGCCAGAGAAATTCCCGAGGCCATCAGTTTCGGATTACTGCTGCCTTGATTCGCCATCACATCAAAGACGGAAATCATCCCCGTCACCGTCCCGAGCAACCCTAACATCGGGCAAATACTCACCAGCACTTTGATAAAATTCAAATTTTGATGGAGCGCGTTGTGGGCCTGTCCCAGCCAACCTTCACGGATTGAGCGGGCATACCATGAGGTCTGATCATGACGCTCAGTCCACGTTTGAATCCAGTACTGCTTCTGTTTGGGAAAATGAAAAAACAGATAGATCAAGCGTTCAATCACCAGTAACCAGTTCAAACAAACAACCGCTGCCAGCCACCATAACACCGTACCGCCCTGTGCCATAAAATGGCTTAGCGGCAACAGTAATTGATGAAATGGTATGAAAAAACTTTCCATCACGCGGCTTGCTCCACATCATCTTTCGCGGCTTGATCGTTTTCTGCTTGTGCGGCAACTAAACCAATTCCCTGTTTTTCAAGGATGGTACGGATACTTTCTGCCTGAGAGGAAAGGATGTTGTGTGCCAGTAGCATCGGCATCGCGGCAACCAATCCCAGAACTGTCGTAATCAGAGCCATTGAAATGCCGCCGGCCATCACTTTCGGATCACCGTTCCCGAACTGCGTAATGACCTGAAATGTTTCAATCATCCCTGTCACGGTCCCGAGTAACCCGAGCATCGGCGCTAACGCAGCAAGCAATTTAAGCATCGACAAGCCCTTTTCAAGATGACTTTGCTCATCAACCACAACTTCCAACAGACGAAGTTCCAACGCTTCAACACTCCGGTGTTTTTCTTTGTCATAAACACTCAGCACCCGGCCTAACGGATTATTACCGTGTTGCTCCGGCGTTTTCAGTTGCGCTTTAATTTTTTGTTTAATCACTGCCAGTGAAATGCCCCGGAAGAGACCGATAATGAGACCAATGGCAAGCAGCCCGAGAATGATATTCCCGACAACACCGCCTGCTTTTAACCGATCCAGCAAGGTCGGAGCATTGGCAAGCTGCGCCAACAACGTCCCTTTTGACGGATCAACAATCAGCGGCTGGGTCTGACCGGCCAGTAATGGTGCAATACTGCCCAGCGTCGGTCCGTCATCAGGTTGCTTGAGATAAGGAATCGCCACCTGTTTGTTATGATCCCAGTTCATATAACCTTGATCGGTAATCAAACCAAATGAACCGAGACGAGCAGCCGCTTCAGTGTTTTTGATTCCCGCTTCATCGACATAAGGAATATTCACAGATGCGACTTCACCACTCGCACGGATTTGCTCATTCATACTCTGCCACAGCCCATTAAGCTGCTTGAGTGATGGCAGAGATTTCGCGGCCACAATGTCATCGACAACCGGCGTATAAGTCTGTCGGTCAATCTGAGTAATCGAATGGGACAAATCTGATTTGAGGGTTTTGGCGTTTTGCCGCACCACACCGAAGATTTCACCCAGAGAGCCGGTTTCAAGCCGGAGCTTTTCTTCCTGTTTCGCCAAAGCGCTTTCATTCTTACTGAATTGGGATGTCAGTGAGTCAATCTCTTTTTGCAAGGCGGCTTTGGTTTTTTGCAAGCGTTCCGCTTCTTCACGTAACGTTTGCTCAGTTTGTTGAAACGCCCCTTCTCTCTCACGATTATGTTGCCGTTCCTGTTGTTGTGCGGCTTGTGCCTGATTGACCAATGGCTTTTGGTTCGTATCAGCCAAGGTCGGCGTCGTCAGGCTTAATAAACAAAGGCTGAGGCATACTTTCAATTTCATCTTATTTTGCCTCCGCAACAGAAAGAGAAACCGGAACATCCAACAAGGTCGGTGCGATGTGTTGATTGGCTAAATCAAACGCCTGATTGATGCGTGCTAACAGCGCAGTATCGCCATTGAGCCACTGATGAGATTGCATGTCCCACACCCAGAACGCCTGATGATTTAAACTTCTCGCAATCAGACTCAGGCGACCGACATTGAGCATATCGACTTCGCGGGTTACATCGTCTGACGTGGTAATATTATCCTGATAGGTTGCGATCTTATTGCCGTAATCCATTTCGATTTGGTAGGCCTCTAAAATACGGCGATACTTTTCTGCCTCACTCACATCGGCTCTTCCCATCAACGCAGTCAATTTCTCAACACGTTCCTTGCGCTGCGCAAGTTTGATCGGCTTATCCTGTGCAATGATCTGTTTCAGTCCGTCAATCATGTGATACATCAGGGGAACAATCCCCTGCCGGGTTTCTTTGATATCATTGATTTGCTGCGTCAGACTTGTCATTTCTTGGTTCTGGCTATCAATCAATGTATTCAGATGATGACGATAAACTTGTAAGTTATTGACCTCTTCTCTCAGCCTTTCGATTGATGCTTTCAGTTCAATTGATTCAGAGGCACTCTTATCAATGACCTTCTGACTATGCGCTGAGGCTTGATTGGTCTTTTCCTGAATAGATTGAGCTTGATCTATTTTTGTTGCAAATGTGGGAAATGCTGTCAATGCAGTCAAAACGAATGCACTGTATCTGAAACGATTCATAGAGATAAAGTAGGTTGTGTCAAATTGATTTCATCTTAATGAGAAACACTCTCATTATCAACAGATAAATCAATTCGATGCTCCGATTTGCGCTAAACTATCGCTCATCAAACCTTTGCTCAAACAAGAAAGCAGACTGGCTCCATACATTTTCGAGGCTGTTTTCATCAACTGACTGAATAGCATGACAACTGTCCCGCTCTTATCAATATTCATTTTTATCGATACACATTGAATCACACGCAACGCTATCGTTTACAGTGACTTCAGTCTATGATTCACAACACTTTTTGGTAAGGAGTACACAATGCAGCCCCGAATTGTCGGACACCGCGGTGTCGCCGGAAACTATCCGGAAAATACCATGGCCAGTATCATGGCCGCAATTGACCTCGGCCTTGAATGGATCGAGGTGGATATTCAGCCCACCAAAGATCAGGTTCTGGTGGTCTGTCACGATTACAAAATTAACCGCTGTAGTAACGGTAAAGGACGCATTGATCAACTAACCGTCGAGGAACTTCAACAGTTCGACTTCGGCAGTTGGTTTGCACCAAGCTTTGCCGGAGAAACCATTCTGACTTTACAAGAACTGCTCAGAGTCGTGAAAGCCACGGGTATTCATGTCAACCTCGAAGTGAAGCTCGATCATGATGCAGTCGGTCCGGTGATTGCGTCACTCAAGAAAGAACTAGAGACCAGTGATGTCTCACCCGATTCGATTTTATTATCCAGCTTCCATCATGATGTGATGCGGGAAATGAGTCGTCAGCTTCCTGAATTTCGTCTCGGTGTTTTAGCCGAAAGACTGAACAAAAAAATTATCCGTCTGTTGGATGAAACATCCGCTTTCAGTTGCCATCTCAATGCACGTTGGCTGACCAAGAAACAGATTAAAAAGCTACGTGAAAAGTCAGTTGAGATTTGGTGTTATACGGTCAACAATCCGCGTTTCCGACACCTGTCTGCCGTTGATGGGATTTTCAGTGATTTTCCGCAACGGTTTTTAGCACCGGCAACGGCACAAAAAACAGAAGGTTGATGCGTAGCGGAAAAACCATGGGGGGAAGTGTCTCGACGGCACGGCCTCACTGCATTCGCGAGTGTCAGAAACCACGGTTTAATGTAACAGAGCCTGATGCAGAAGTGGTTAATACAGATAAGCTGATAGTCTGAATGCAATCTATCAGCTTCGTTTCCCCCCTATGTGACTGGATCTTACAGGTTACTCTGAATCAGTTCTGCCCTAAAATGCGTTACAACTTTTCTGACCCATCAATATCAATACTCAAGCAAGAAAAACCGTATCCTCTTTCAGACTGTTTCAAGTTGATAGAAATCTATTAATTGAAAAACGACAATATAGAGTGCTTGTTCTTAGACTCATACACTTTAAACTCTATACTAATATGTTTTCATAGGTGCTCTATATGTTCTTTCAAACAAAGTATTATTTGCTCAAGCTACGCAATTTGCTTTACCGCATGCCACTGCAATATAAGTTGTATAAATTTCGAAAAGGTAGGTATGGGAGAGCACAGAACAACCTTAAATATGTAGCTTTTACTTTGTTTTGCATGCAGTCCGTGAAGCTGTTTCCCGAATACAACATGTCTCAGCATGAAAAAATAGCAAATAAAGTAAGGAATAAGGCTTTTGGCTTTTATGATGTTGGTGGCGAATTCAACGAGAAACTATCTGTTGATGAAGAGATTGTTTTAGAAAGTGTGCCTCTAGAGATGTATCAGGGTTTAATTTCAGACTATCACAATTTATGGCGGTATAATGCAAGACGAAACTTGCTAAGCTTTCTCGAAACCTCTTGGGATGAGACACCTCAAAGTCACATAAAAACAGAAGAAATCAATGAGATTCAAGCCAATCAAATATGTGTGGCAGCTAAAACGGCACGCAAAGAGAACCGACAAAAAGTAAAACGACTGACCAAGAATAGATTGAATTATTTTGCGGCTGACATTGTTGGTAAAGTAAAAGTAACTAGTCAGCAGTTCTCAACATTTCTCGCTTTCTTGACGGCAATGTTTTTCGTCAGCGGCTTCCTGCATACTAAACTTTTGTTTTGGAACTACGACATAAATGTTGGGGACTTTTTCACAATTAATGATTATGTGTCTGCGAGCATTGAATCGATAGCTTGGCTTTTGGTAACCACCGTCATATCTTTGCTTGGCGTTCTATTCGGTTCAGTTAATGCAGTGAAGCAGATTGCTGTTGAAGAAGATTATGGGAAAGATGATAAGTCAATAACATTTGCGAGTTTTAGTTATAAATTACTGACTATTGGATTTATTAGCCTACTAATAGTCCCAAGCGCTATGACAGGGAAGATAGAGCCCAGCACTATTTACTTAGGTGCAATTGTAGCCTTTTATCTATGCTTTTTTAGATTGCCTATCTGGCGTTATATCGAAAATTACAAACAAGTTTCAATCTATCTATTTATAGTTGTAGCCATGGCTATAAATCTTGTCTATTCATCTATAGATCATGCGTACAAACTAGAGAGTAAACCTAATACGGAGCAGTATTCTGTCGTATTCAAAGACTCAATGAAAAGAATGCCTAATCATTCGTTAATCATGCTAAATTCTAATTTTGGCTTCTTTTTAGCACATGATACTCAAGATCTGGTCGTTGTAGCAAGAGGAGAACTAAAGATGATAACTGCGAAAAAACATGACTCAATTCTTGATACTTTGACTGTTCATTGGTGAAAGGATATTGTCCCAAAATAAGCCGTAGGATGCAGAATGTAGGTGTACGATGAAGTCACACGGCATAATCAAAACTGTCGAGACTGTCCTGATTTCTGTGTAATTGTCTAAGCTTAAGCCTTAAAAGGCT
>NZ_JCARSY010000006.1:0-174265 GCF_059641415.1 Vibrio rubrogenes | reverse complement strand
TCACTGACAACGGACTGCCGGTCAAAATTACCGAAGGGGCAAAACTGGTCAACGACTTGCTGACCGAGCTCAAGGTCAATAAGGAAGCGTTGCACGCCACAAATATCGACGGTACCCGTAAACAGACTGAAGAAGAGCTGATTAAATCACTGCTCAGTCAGGGCTGCGCAGGGCAATGGGCCTATTACCCCTGTCTGGCGCTGGTCAAACTGGTCGATGCGACAATCACCAAGTGGATAGCCGACTTAGATGAACTGCTGGGTCTTGATAAAGATGAGCAAAACAAACGGATGCCTGCACCGGATATGTTCGGTGACTTACTGTGGCTGAAAAAGCTCGCCATGGCGCGAATTGATGCGCTGAAAACCATCGCCACATCGAGAGCCCAAAAAGGCGCCGATTCACTGCGTAATTTCTACCTCAGCGGTGATAAAATCCCAACCAGCTACCTGCTGCTCTGGGAAGAAAAAGAGTATCAACCCAAAGAGAAAAAGACCAAAGTCTTCCATAAAGAGACCGGCAAAGCCGACCTTCAGGTGGTTGAATGTGTGTTGATGTCTGAAGGAACACTCGGCTGGGTGCGAGGCCCGGCGTGGTATTTACCTAAAGATGAAAAAGACACCCTGCTGGCAAAAGGCCATCTCAAAGATATTACCACTAAAGTCGCGCTGATCAGCCCGGCTGCCGACAGCAAAACACCCCAAAATATTAAGACCGCACAAGCCAATGCATTTCCGACCCTGTCTGAGGCGATGAAAGCCATCCGTACATCCATCAAAACGGATGGCGTTAAGGCATTGAAAGCGAGTATGCTGAATGGCAAGTTCCTGCTCAACCCAATCAACTTAGCCGCAGAGAAAAAATCAGAAGTATCGGCATTCTGGTCAGACAGCTATCACTGGGAAGAAGGGCTCGGGCCGGACGGCAAATCCTCTCAATATGTGGTTGATGCTTCCGCACAATTTATGCGCTTGTCTTCCAGTGTGAAGACCAACCTCAACCTCCCGTTAAGCGAATACAATAATCTCGCGGTCAATACCGATACCACTGCCGGTGGCGCACTCAATTTCACTGCGGATTTATTCCGGGCTCAATTAACGGCGAAGGCGTGGTTCCCGCTGCAACCTGAAAATGATGACCATAAAGACAAACGCCAGTTCAAGGGGAAACCACTAGCAATCCATTATCTGAAAAACGTGGATGGGCAAGATAAAAAGGACATTTATGATGCCGGTGAGATGTTTATGCGCGTCTCCGCCACGATTTATGGTTTGGCAGCCGCCAGTGTCAGTATCGCCGGGAATCTTTGCTTCGGCCCGGCCACAACGAAAGCGGGTGAACTCGGTGTGCGGGGTAAGGCGATTACAACAGCGGACTATAATGCCGGTGAAATCAGCCAAGTGCGCGCAGCACCGCCACCATCCTTGCCACAGTCAGAGCAATCCGTCGGGCAAAGGGCACTCGGCACACTCAAAAAGAACTCAGCCGCACAAGCAGGAATTACCGTCGATGCCTTTGCCGGGGTTGAAGTCGGCGGTGAGCTGAGTGGTGAAGTCTACTGGCGGCCACCGACGATTGACATCTCCAATAGTGCGGAGCGCGGTAAGATGATGCGCTTAGGGAGTTTAGCGGTTCAGGCAGCCGTTAGTTACGGGGTCGGTTTATCAGCTCAGTTCAGCATTACCTTCCACCGCGGAGCTTTATATGTGATTGCCGCAGCCAAACTGGTCTGCGGCCCCGGTGCGTCAGGCAAAGTCGCCATCGCCCTTGATGCGCTCAACGTTGACCGTTTTATTCAATGCCTGCTCGCCATGCTCAATGAATCCGGCTTTAAACGCATTGAAGCTTTCGGTGAAGTGAATGAGCAAGGCCGCAACGAAGACTTTGAAGAGCTCAACCGCCGCCTGACCGTCGCGGTCGCACTCGGTCTGACTTTAGGTGAAGCCCTGCTGCTGCCGGCCAAAGCCCTGTCATTTATTCACAAAGATGGTTTGCAGGAAGATTATGCACCGTTAATCGCAGATAGTATTCTCGAATCAGCAGATGACAAGCAACAGAAAACCCAACTCTGGGTTTCTAACCTGCCACCGGAAACTTTGTGCCATCTGCTCGACTGTTTGAGTAATCAAAACAAAGGCGGCTTGTTCGAAAATAAAGAAGAAAAAAGGATCAGACAGAACCAAGAAGTAAATAAAGCATTAGCCATTGTGCAAATCCTCAAATGGATATCTCCAAAAACAGGTGCCGGTGAAGCGGATATTGAGAAAAAACGCCGACAGTTTGAAAAGACCCTGATCCGTATGAGGGGCAACTATGAATCCGCCCGGCTCCCGATGGAACAATGGCGACGCTTTACCCAAAGCTGGATGCAATTGGCAAAATTTATCAATAGTTTATACTCTGATTATGGTAGGGATCAGGATATAACTGATCTTAGAAAAATCTTTGTTGCTTTAAGTAAGACATTATGTGGCAATATGAAACGTTACCACTATGAAGCTGAAGAGCGGACGGATGCCATTGCTCATTTTGTCGATGGCGAATATGACTACTTAACCATTCGGGTTGCCAAAGAAGGTGACAAACCACAAGTAATTGCCGATCGGAACAAACTGGAACAGACCATCAAAGAGACTGAAGACAAAGGTTACTTCTGGAACAAAACCACCTACAACCCGTGGAAAGAAAAAAGCTGGACACTTTAAAGCATGAAGATCAATAAACGACTGATTTACAAAACACTCTTTACCTTAATTGGTATTGTTATCTTATCCATAGGTGGCTTTATGGCCTATCTGATGATCCCTTCCGGCTTTCAGTCCCGGCAGGCAGAAGGCCCCAAGGTGCTGACTGAGCTGCTGAAAATGGCTCAGGAAAGCCAGTCATTTAACCCTGACCCGTATATCTCCAGTACCTATCGCCCCGGAGATCCGCTGTATGAACCCCTCTTATATATTCAAAGACATCGTCAGGGAATGGCGGAAGATCTATTGAGACCTCTGGTTGAGCAAGGCAATGCTGATGCCATGTATTGGCTGGCCCAAATCACTTATCGAGATAACTATTATTCAGGAGGACCCGCAGCAAAGCTATTTCAGAAATCAGCTAAGCTGGGGAATCCCTATGCTGCATTGCGATTAGATATCAATAATTACGAATGTCGCAGAAGAATGAGTAGTTACTGTGACCCCAAATGGGGTGAACTTGGTCGAAAGCTACTGCAAGAGCGGGCAGAGAAAGGCGATAAAAAGGCGGAGTATTATCTGCTTCAGTATGATGAAAACAGCTCAGAAGAAGTACATAAAAAACTGGAGCAGTTAGTCACTGAAAATGCCAAAAATCATTATTATCAGCCATTGATGAGATTAATCTATGACTATACCAGCAGATCATACTTACCATTTTTAGAAAGAAATGAACCATTATCTTTGGAGAAAAAAAAATTAATAATAAAATTATCAGAATTAGCCGCAAACAATAACTTCCTCCCATTAGTTAACAACACTATATATAGTAATGTGAATTTAATCTCTCATTCTTATATGTCAAAACTAGTTAAACACACTATATATAACTATAGTAATTTATATGTATGTAGAAATTACTATTCTGATATAGACAACAATGACAGAGATAATATAATTATGGGAGCCGCATGTTCTATTGTTGATGATACATTGCAAAATGAAACGGAAAACATGACAATATATAACTATTCAATAAACAACAAAAATATCAAACCATTAACAAAAGATGAATTAACAAAGGCTCAATCAATAGCAGAAGAAATTATTAAAAAAATGACTCCTGCCATTTATATTGATGAAATGAATCCAAGACCATAAAACTACAATAAGGGGGATCAGCAACCTGCTCCCCCTTTTCTCCATTAAATCCCTTCTACATCTTCTTTAATCAAATTTATCTCATCAAACGTAATCAGATTATTGAGAAAGAGCAGAATTTCACGCAATTCATTTTGGTCAACGGAAGGTGCGGTGCTGGTAGCAAGAAAATCAATCAGATAACCGCGAGCGGTCAGGTGTAAATTAGGTTGTAAATTAGGTTGTGAATTAGACATCGTAACCTCTTTGGTGTTAATGAGAGAATACAGCCACACTGAAGGTTCCAATCTCCATGGGTGGCAAGCTGAACAAGGTTTGGAACTACCGTTAACACCAAACGGTCAACACAAGGTTGCCTTGTCAGCTCACCATAATATGAGTGAGCCAAGGCTACACATAAACATGAAGTAGCACAAGGCGATGGTTTATGCATTTGGTGTTATTACTCGGTGTTCCAATCCCGACACCGGATTTTATCGGTGCAGATGTAGCGTAAGCAGTGTCTGGTTTGCTGACGAGTCATAAGAAAATAAAGCGCGTGTCATAGCGTAAAATCTCATACTTTGCTCACACTGGGGGCATCATTATTTTGCGAGTAATTTCACACTGTGCTGCTTTGAAACACCAATTCATCATGATTCATATTTAGATTGGGTTACAATCAAACCGCTCAAATGAAGTCATTCACAAGGTCAAGCTGAAACAAAGCGATTTAACGTAAATCTCAGCATTGCAGTATCAGTTTGATCGTCCTGTGTGCTTATGTCGGTTGAAGCGATGAACTCAGGGAAAAAGTTCAGGACGAACTTTTTAGCTTTTCGTGAGCAGGATGCGAATAAAAGCGCCCCTGATAGCCGGCACGAAAGCTGAACAACCGGCCTTTTTGGATACTTTTGGGGCCAAGCCAAAAGTATCTGATGCGCAGACGCAGAAGTGACTGAGATCGAAAACATTCAGCGCATCATACAATGCTCGAAAACAGAAACGAGAAAAGACAACGGTTACTTCTGGAACAAAACCACCTATAAACCGTGGAAAGAACAAAGCTGGACACTTAAAGCATGAAGATCAATAAACGACTGATTTACAAAACACTCTTTACCTTAATTGGTATTGTTATCTTATCCATAGCTGGCTTTATGGCCTACCTGATGATCCCTTCCGGCTTTCAGTCCCGCCAAGCGGAAGGTCCCAAGGTGTTGACAGAACTGTTGAAAATGGCTGAAGAAAGTCAGCCATTTAACCCCGACCCGTATATCTCCAGTACCTATCGACCCAGAGATCCGCTGTATGAACCCCTGCTATATATTCAAAGACATCAGCAGGGAAGAGCCGAAGAACTGTTGCAACCCTTAGTCGAACAAGGCAATGCTGATGCCATGTATTGGTTGGCTCAAATCACCTATGACGATAGCTACTACTCCAGTGGCCCGGCGGCCAAGTTATTCCGGAAGTCAGCCGAGCTGGGGAATCCCTATGCCGCACTCCGATTAGATAGCAACAATCGTGAGTGCCAGATGTTTATGAGCGGTTACTGTGATCAAAAGTGGGGAAAACTCGGGCGAAAACTACTGCAGGAGCGGGCAGAGAAAGGCGATAAAAAAGCGGAGTATTATCTGCTTCAGTATGATGAAAACAGCTCAGAAGAAGTACATAAAAAACTGGAGCAGTTAGTCACTGAAAATGCCAAGAACCATTATTATCAGCCATTAATGAGATTAATCTATGATTATACCAGCAGATCATACTTACCATTTTTAGAAAAGAATGAACCATTATCTTTGGAGAAAAAAAATTAATAATAAAATTATCAAAATTAGCCGCAAACAATAACTTCCTCCCATTAGTGAATAACACTATATATAGCAATGTGGATTTAATCTCTCATTCTTATATGTCAAAACTAGTTAAGCACACTATATATAACTATAGTAATTTATATGTATGTAGAAACTACTATTCTGATATAGACAACAGTGACAGAGATAATATAATCATGGGGGCTGCATGTTCTATTGTTGATGATACATTGCAAGATAAAACGAGAAACATGAGAATATATAACTATTCCATAAATAACAATAATATCAAACCATTGACAAAAGATGAATTAACAAAGGCTCAATCGATAGCAAAAGAAATTATTAAAAACATGACTCCTGCCATTTATATTGATGAAATGAACACAAGACCATAAATACTACAATAAGGGGGTTCAGCAACCTGATCCCCCTTTTCTCCATTAAATCCCTTCTACGTCTTCTTTAATCAAATTTATCTCATCAAACGTAATCAGATTATTGAGAAATAGCAGAATCTCACGCAATTCATTTTGGTCAACGGAAGGTGCGGTGCTGGTGGCAAGGAAATCAATCAGATAACCGCGAGCGGTCAGGTGTAAATCAAGATGAGTGGTTGAATTTGGCATCATGGCCTCCTGTAGCGTTTCAAAAATCACCACCAGAGGTTCGAATCTCAGAGGTGGTGAACTGGGAGGGTTCGAACTACCGCACCACAGGTTGCAGCCTGACTGAGTCAGCCCAACCCAGCTCACCATAATCGGAGTGAGTAAAGGCTACACACAACGGCTCATCAATACAATATGAGTCACTTGTGTATCTGTGGTTTGCAGCAGGGTTCGAATCCCGACACCGTTTTTTAGCGGTGCAGATGCAGCGTAAGCAGTGTCTGGTTTGTTGGCGAGTGGTCGCTTAGCAAAGCGCGAGAGAGTTGGTGAAATTTCATACTTTTCTAATACTTAGTTCGACATTGTTTTGCGAGTAATTTCACAGTGTGTACTTTTATATATCAATCTATCAAGAACAATGCAGGGATTTCATTATAATCGCCCTCTCCTAGTCAAGTGAGCCTGTTAATATCGTCAGCCTGCGTTAAATCGGTATTCACATCACGTGCGTATTGATAGCTCATATTTAAATCGTCTTATCAAGTCAACGGAATCCATCACGTATGTTCTTTTACACTAACGTCCAGAGAGCCATTAAACTCATTGATAAACATGCAGTGCTTTACTCGCATGCTAAATTTCCCGGATGGGAGATCTCGTATGTGTGTATCGAAAATCATGGCCTTGTCGAGACCATTGATGCTTACGCGATCGTGACATTAAAAAATGGACGGGTTATTTATGTGCCATTTGAAGATGTCGGCCAAGTCAGACTGCCCAATGACGATGAACTTCTCGGTTATGATATTCGTTTCCTCACTCCTGAACAGATGGCGGCCGCTGTTGATAAAAAGCGTCAGCTTGAATTCATCGTTGCTGTATGTCTGTTCCTCGGTTTTATTGCAGCGATACAGGGGATCTCCTGGAAGCGCCAACAGGATGAGCTGGCCATTCAGAATGCCATGCAAACCATGAACAATATGCATCATCAAAAACGACAGGAAGCATACAACCTCTTAAAGCAAGCCGAAGCAACACTCGAGCAAAGAGAAAAAGATTTAGGGTCATTTTACGTCTATACCAATGCAAAAATGCCACTGGATGGCTATATGATCCCGAATCAGTACGGTTTCTCCAGCTATGTCAGTGAGATTCAGGACTATCTGGAGCACCCCAGTTTTCGCAACGCTGACAGGGACTATGTTCAAAATGGTATGAATCCCATCTCTCTCTTTTTGAGCCACGAGAACACACAAGGCTATCGGGTTGGTATCTATATTGAAACGATGGATTATTACATTAATCAGTCCATTTATTACCCCGGTGACAAGCATCAGCAAGATTCCTCACTGTGGATCACTAAAATTCAACCGGTCACTGAAGCGGAGCGTGCAGAGTTCTTAGCAAGAAACCCCAATCTGACGCAAGAAGATCTCAAACAATACCAACTGGATAAAAGTCATTTCAGTCGCAGTTTTATTCTCAGCCAAGCGCTGCTCAATGGCGGTAAGATGAACCAAGAGGCGGACATGCTGACCTCAGAAAATTTTGCCGGCAAGGAGCGGTTATTTTTTATCTCATCGAAGAGTACCCACCTGACCACTGAGCAACAAGATCAGTTGATTGAAAAATTTATTCAACGTTATGATTTCAAAAAAAGTGACTTTAAAGATTATGCATGGCGCAAAGTTTCGGTGATTGAAGAATAAGAGGAACGCAACTCTCGCAGCAGACTCACAGTCTCCGGCACACACGCCAACGATAGAATGATGAAAAAGGTCGTTTCACCAACAACAAAGCCGGTCAGTTCACTGACCGGCTTTTACTATGCAGTGTAGCGCTTGTTGAGCAAACAGTTGAGTTGTGTTACACGCTGCGGCTTGTCGCACGGACAACCCGCATCAGCATAGGGTTAATGTTTACCCCAATACCCCATTTTGCGGGCAATCCAGATCATCAGCAGGAGTACCACGACGATCGCGAGAAAGTTCGACCCGGCTTCGGGGTACTGCGCTTTAACAAAGGCGGAGTGGCCGAAAGCACCGACAAAAAAACAGGCTAACCCGACTAGCGGAAAATCTTCTGAAACCGGCTGACGCAGATATTCCTGATAAAGTGCCTGAACCGCCAGAATTAAGGCTATCCAGGGAAAAATAGAAAAAGTGACCTCACTCATGGTCATTGAAGACAAAATGGCATCGCCACAGACGCCGACAATAAAAGCAAGAATCAGGTTCTTGCGTTCTGAAGTATTTTTATCCGACATTAATCAACTCCATCTCTCTGTTGATGTTTACGTGCAATCCGATAACTTGCTGCACCTTTGGCAATCATTCTTAACTGAATAATTAATCGTTCTGCCAGTTCATCCCGTTCGTTCTTATCCAGATCCATCGCTTCAGCACCGGAGCTGAATACCAAGGTCACGGAAGCTTCAGCCTGAGGAGCTGCGATTTCTCGTGCCAATCCGTTGAGGACAAGGTATTCAGTCAGCTCGGCAGCAAAATGCTGAATCTCTCTTGCGACCGCAGCCCGAAATTCGTAGGAGGTTCCTGAGCGTTCTCTCAATAATAGCCGAAATACATTGGGACTGTTTTCGATAAATTCCATGAACGTCTCAACCGAGGTGCGAATCACGCTGCCTTTGGTCGCAATACGCTGGCGTGCCTGACGCATCAGTTGTCGCAGCAATAATCCGCCTTCATCAACCATGGTCAGCCCTAACTCATTCATATCATCAAAATGGCGATAAAATGAAGTCGGGGCGATACCGGCTTCTCTGGCGACTTCTCTCAGGCTCAAACTGGAAAAACTCTGTTGTGCGCTCAATTGGCGAAAGGCTGCATCAATTAATGAGCGACGGGTTTTTTCTTTCTGTTGAGCACGGATTCCCATGGCGTACAATTCCTAAATCACAGCTAAAAACGCTCTACTATAACGCGAATTATTGTTTTATCGATAAAACAATATCTCATCCCGCACAAAATTGTCTATTCAAACTGATTTCATGACCGTATCAGCGATCATTATCACTGATCGCTTGGCAGAACAGAGACACCGGCAAATAATCCGTTACAATATGATCACAAAAAAACCAACGAACATTCATCAGGAAGTCATATGTCAGAGACTCATCATTTCGATGCGATTGTCATCGGCAGTGGTCCCGGCGGTGAAGGTGCCGCGATGGGGCTGACCAAAGCAGGGCTGAATGTCGCCATCGTTGAAAAAGAACAAAGTGTCGGTGGCGGATGTACCCATTGGGGGACGATTCCATCCAAGGCTTTAAGACATGCCGTCAGCCGTATCATCGAATTTAACAGCAACCCGCTGTTTTGCCATAACAACACCAGCCTTCACGCCACATTCCCCAATATTCTGTTGCACGCAAAATCTGTGATTGATAAGCAGACCCGGTTACGCCAAGGGTTTTATGATCGCAACAAATGTACCTTACTGTTTGGCGTTGCCCAATTTATCGATAGTCACACCATCGAAGTGCTTCAGCATGATGGCAGCAAAGAGCGTTATACCGCGGATAAGTTTGTCATCGCCACGGGGTCGCGCCCTTATCAACCGCATGATGTCGATTTCAGTCATCCGCGCATCTACGATAGTGACTCGATTCTCAACTTAGCCCATGATCCGCGCCATATTCTGATCTATGGTGCCGGGGTGATCGGCTGTGAATATGCGTCGATCTTCCGGGGACTTGGGGTGAAAACCGATCTGATCAATACCCGTGATCGTCTGCTGTCTTTTCTTGATAATGAAGTCTCCGATGCGCTGTCCTACCATTTCTGGAATAACGGCGTGGTGATTCGCAATGATGAAACTTATCAGCGCGTTGAAGGCTGTCAGGATGGGGTGATTGTTCACCTGAAATCAGGTAAGAAAATGAAAGCCGATTGCCTGCTCTATGCCAACGGCAGAACGGGTAACACCGATCGGTTAAATCTCGAAGTGCTCGGGCTGGCAGCCGATTCACGCGGCCAGTTGGCGGTCAATCGGAGCTACCAGACTGAAGTCGAACATATTTATGCCGTCGGTGATGTGATTGGTTACCCTAGCCTCGCCAGCGCCGCTTATGACCAAGGCCGGTTTGTCGCACAAATCATTGCATTCGGTGCGAGTAACAGTCAGCTCATTGAAGATATTCCGACCGGGATATATACCATTCCTGAAATCAGCTCTGTCGGCAAAACCGAGCAGGAGCTGACCAATGCCAAAATCCCTTATGAGGTCGGCCGCTCTTCGTTTAAACATCTGGCGCGCGCGCAAATCGCAGGGACTGATGTGGGGAGTCTGAAGATTCTGTTCCACCGGGAAACCAAGGAGATTCTCGGGATTCACTGCTTTGGTGAACGGGCAGCGGAAATTATTCACATCGGTCAGGCGATCATGGAACAGCAAGGCGCAGCCAATACCATTGAATATTTCGTCAATACGACCTTTAACTATCCGACCATGGCGGAAGCCTATCGGGTCGCAGCGTTGAATGGATTGAATCGCCTGTTTTAATCGCCAGCCTCCCATTGCGCAATGCTTCAGTCGCACTTCGATGCTTTTGTTTCGGGCTTGGTACGGTGTACACAGCCCGGACAAGAGGCGAGCAATACCATATTACCAATAACAGTGAACCACCACCGGCGTGTAGCGGAATTGGCAGCTCGTCAGGCGACAAACTAAGCGCTGCCAGATTTTCCAACGCCGACAGGGATAGTTTAACGGTGAAAAACTGCGGACCTCTTTGACCCACGGTAAGCAGTTCAATACCGCATTTTTCGGGGCGGCAAAACCATGTTGGTAAGCACCGCATCCCATCCGTTGCCCTAAACGGGTGCCAGTTTTATCGCCGGCAAGCAGCAAACATGCATGAGCATGAGGAAAAGTCAGCCCGAGCGTTCTGATAAACGCGGCGACATGTTCTGACTGCGTTTCAAGCAAAGCATATTCACAAAGAATCAACACCGGGGCAGACTCTGAAATATTGATGGTTTTTAACCATGCCAGCGAGGTGACACTGCCATTCATGTGCTGATAACGCTCACTGGGATGGAATAATCGCTGTCGCCAGATCAAATGCTCAGACACATCGACTTCCAGCCAATGGCAAAGACCATTATCAACGCGATAAAACCGCGTATCCAAACCGGCACCGACGTTAATTACCCAAGCATCCGGATATGTAGAAAGAAATTCCCGAACCTGTTGATCACAGATTTGAGTCAGCGTGACATGTAACAACTGCTTTTGATCAAGGTTGCCATCCCAGCAATCGAGAGCTACCTGACAGGATAAACAGGCTTGTGCGGCAATCGGATCATAGATTAAGCCGTTGTCTGCTAAGCTTTCCCGGCTCCTGAACCATAGCGGCTCAACGAGATGCGCGGGAATCTGGTAGTGTTCTCTATGCTTCCGGCAGTAATATGACATCGTCATTATCCTCTAAAGTCGATTTAGATGATAATGAATATCAATTCCATTAGCAAGTTATTGAGAGAGATTCTCAATAACTTACACAGTCAGATGTTTCACCATCCGTCGGTTACATCCAATCGGTATTACGGATAATCCCGACAGCGACCCCTTCAATGGTTAATTCCTGAGAAGTAAGATCGACTTCGATCGGCGTAAACGCTTCATTTTCGGCATGTAACAACACTTTGGTCCCTTGACGTTCAAGTCGTTTCACCGTGACATCATCTTCGACACGAGCGACCACAACCTGACCATTTCTGACATCCTGCGTTTTATGCACGGCCAGCAAATCGCCATCCATGATGCCGATATTTTTCATACTCTCACCGTGGACGCGCAGCAGAAAATCAGCTTGGGGTCTGAACATAGCCGGATCGACCTGATAGTGTGCTTCGACATGTTCCTGCGCCAGAATCGGCTCTCCCGCCGCAACGCGGCCGATCAGCGGCAGACCTTCTTCGACCGGCTCATTTGCTGAAGCGAGCAGAATGCGTATTCCACGAGAGGCGCCCGGAACAATTTCAATCACTTGTTTACGCGCAAGTGCTTTCAAATGTTCTTCAGCCGCATTGGCAGAACGGAACCCCAACTCTTTGGCAATTTCAGCGCGAGTCGGTGGCATTCCGTTATCTTCAATCCGGCTTTTGATCAAATCAAAGACCTGTTGTTGGCGTGGTGTTAAAGGCTTCATAATTCACCTGTCTTTTTATACAGTTAACTGTGAGTATATCCAGTATTCTGATAAATGGAAAGTGAATCTTTCAAACCCAATCTTTGAAACCCTTAGAATACAAAAACATCTACCCATATATAGAGTGACATGAGAATCGAGAGCAACACGGCTGCAGACCCCATATCCTTCGCCTGCCCCGCCAATTGGTGGTGCTCAAGCCCGATGCGATCGACGACAGCTTCAATCGCACTATTTAATAGCTCAACGATCAAGACCACCAGCAATGAACCGATGAGCATCATGCGCTCGATTTGACTCACATCAGCAAACAGGGCGACAGGAATCAGGATCAGACACACGATTAACTCTTCCCGAAAGGCCGCTTCGCCAATGATCGCGGCACGAATGCCCTGATAGGAATATTTGGCAGCGTTCAATATACGTGTCAGACCTTGCGCTGGTTTCTGTTGCATAGATTTTTCCGATTATTAGGGTGAATAGGTACATCCGGACAAGCAGGGAGAATCCTATCACGACGGTGGCAGGGAACTGTAGTAGTACACAAAAATAGTCGTCAATAGTAAAAGGTTGTCCCTGTTTCTGTTATCCTAGACAACATTCTGGTGACTGGGTTCACATGCTTGATATCGTGACAATCTGGTCCCTCTTTCGTTATTCATTCTTGAGAGTCCGAGCTTTTATGTCAGTCCGACAATCAGTATCACGTTCACTATTAACTATCCCTGTCTCTGCTTTGACCAAGAGCACGGTCGTTCCGGCCGATCCGATCGCTGATCATCATATTGATCTGGAGAAACCCATTGTCTATGCACTGCCGTTTCAATCGACCGTTGATCTGCTGACTTTGAAACAGCAGACAGAGAAACTAGGACTTCCGGACCCATTCCAGCCTTTGGAAATCGATGGTAAAAAACTCACGCGTTATATTTTTATTGCATCCCGCCCGACACTGATCCGTAGCGATGAGGATGTACCCTACGGTTCCGTCACGCAATTCACTGAATTACTCGCATTACACCAAGCCAATCCCGAGCTTGATATTCAGTTACTGCCGACATCCGTCCTGTGGGGTAGAAAACCCGGCAAGGAGAACCAGAGTAAAGCTTATCTGGAACCGATGAACGGGCCACAAAAGGCCAAGGCGGTATTGCTGTCCGGCAGAGATTGCTTAGTCCGTTTCAGTCCCGTAGTTTCTCTGCGCTACATGGCAGACAGCCACGGCACGGATGCAGCCATTGCCCATAAAGTTGCGCGGGTAGCCCGGATTCATTTTTCACGCCAGAAACTGGCCGCCTCCGGGCCGCAACTGCCGGAGCGTGAAGTATTGCTGCAACGTCTGATGCAGTCACAAGCCATTCGTCATGCCATCAATGACGAAGTGAAAACCAAAAATATTTCGCAGAAAAAAGCGCAGAAAGAAGCCCTGAAAATATTAGACGAGATCGCAGCGAACTTCTCCTACTCTCTCGTACGCAAAAGTGATCGCTTGCTGAAATGGCTCTGGAACCGGATTTATCAAGGGATTAATGTACACAATGCTGCGCGTGTGCGCCGTCTGGCCCAAGATGGTCATGAAATTGTCTATGTTCCCTGCCACCGAAGTCACATGGACTACCTGTTATTGTCCTATGTGCTGTACCACGAAGGAATGGTTCCCCCTCATATTGCGGCGGGTCTGAACCTGAACTTTTTCCCGGCAGGTCCTTTGTTCCGCCGTGGCGGAGCATTCTTTATCCGCCGCAGTTTTAAAGGCAATAAGCTTTATTCGACCATTTTCCGCGAATATCTGGCTGACTTGTTCGCGAAAGGTTACTCCGTTGAGTATTTCAGCGAAGGCGGCCGTTCAAGAACCGGACGTTTGCTCCCTGCTAAAACGGGAATGCTGGCGATGACGATCCAAGCGATGTTAAGAGGTCTCAACCGACCCGTCACGCTGGTACCGGTGTACATTGGCTATGAACATGTTATGGAAGTCTCAACCTATGCCAAAGAACTGCGCGGCAAGCAGAAAGAGAAAGAAAATGCTGGTCTGGTGATCAGAACCATTCGTAAACTGAAGAACTTCGGCCAAGGTTATGTCAACTTTGGCGAGCCTATCCTGCTCAATCAGTTTTTGAATGAGGAAGTCCCCGACTGGACCAAAGATATTGATCGAGTCGGCAACAGTCGTCCTCAATGGATCACACCGCTTGTCAATCAGCTGGCAACCAAGATGATGACCCGCATCAATGATGCCGCGGCAGCGAATGCCATGACATTATGTGCGACCGCACTGCTCGCTTCTCGTCAGCGTGCGCTTGCCCGGGAAAACTTGATCAAACAGATCGACTGTTATCTTGATCTGCTGCGCAACGTCCCTTACTCGGAAACAATGACCGTCCCGGCGGATAGTGCGGCGTCGTTGGTTCGTCATGCGACATCTCTCGATAAGTTTTTGATCGAATCCGATAGTATCGGTGAAATTATCTCACTGGATCGCCACCAATCAATTCTCATGACTTACTATCGCAACAACATTATTCATTTGTTGGCGTTGCCGTCACTGATTGCTCAGATATTGGTGAGTCACCAATCTCTGTCGCTCGATACGCTGCGCAATTATGTGGCGCTCATCTATCCGTTCATCCAGCAAGAACTGTTTCTGAGTTATCAACCGGAAGCACTCGATGAGCATATTGATGCTTACCTGCGTGAATTGCAGCGTCAGGAATTAATCCAATGTGAAGATGAAACGGTATCAATTAATCCGGCCAGAACACAAGTGCTCATTTTACTCGGCAGAACGATTTCAGAGACACTACAGCGTTATGCGATTACGTTAAACTTACTGGTCTCGACACCGGATATGAGTAAAAGCGAACTCGAAAAAAATAGTCAGGAAATCGCCCGCCGTCTGGGACGACTGCATGGGATTAATGCGCCGGAGTTTTTTGATAAAGGCGTATTCACGGCCCTAATGACCACGCTGAAACAGCAAGACTATCTTAATCATGATCAGCAACTCTGTGCGGAAAAATGTCAGCAATTGTCGGAGCTGATATTCACGTTGCTCTATCCTGAGATTCGCCTCACGATCAGAGAAAGCACTTACCTGATTGATTAGCGATTCAGGAACTATTTTATCCGGGCAAAAAGAAACGGCATCATTTGATGCCGTTTCTCACATTACGATTGACGAAAGGTTTAAATCGACGACATGGAAACTAACAAACCCGCGGTAATCACCATACCGACATAGTTGTTGTTCAAGAATGCGTGTAGACACAGAGTTCGCTGCCGATGTCGAATTAAATGCTGTTGATAAACAAATAATCCGCTCACGATCAGCACACTCCAATAAAATGCTGCACTCAACTGATACATCACACCGACGCCAATCAGCATCAGTAACGTGATCAGTTGAAGAATACCAATAATCAGCTTATCAAAGCGGCCAAACAGAATGGCGGTTGACTTCACGCCGATCTTTAAATCATCTTCCCGATCTGCCATCGCATACTGCGTATCATAAGCAACCGTCCAGACCGAGTTAATCAGAAAAATAAACCAGACCACTCCCGGTAAGCTATTGGACTGTGCCGCCCAAGCCATCGGAATCGCCCAGCTGAAAGCCAGTGCCAGAAAGACTTGAGGTAAATGTGTGTAACGTTTCATGAAAGGATAGATAAACGCCAATACAATCGCCGCAAAAGAGAGCTGGATGGTGAGTTTATTCATCGTCAGCACCAGCGCAAACGAGAACAACGACAGAATAAGAAATAAGCCGACCGCCTCTTTCTCAGTCACTAGACCGGCCGGTAAAGGACGCATGTGAGTTCTCTGCACATGCCCGTCAACATGACGATCGGCAAAGTCATTAATCACACAGCCGGCAGAACGCATTAAGACAACCCCAAGCGCAAAGACCAGCAGAACATTCAGATCCGGAATACCTTCGGCTGCAAGAATCAATGCCCATAACGTCGGCCATAACAACAGCAAAGAACCAATGGGACGATCCATTCGCATCAATTGCCAGTATGCTTTTGCCTTTGATACAGTCATTGTTTGTTCTCCTTCACATACACAGGGGCGTCAGGTAAAAATAGTTCTGTGACAAGCATCGGTTGATGCGCCATCCATAGCCTTGAGCGACGCGCCCACAATACGCCATCTTCGGTGTCTACTTTTGCGACCTGCAGCTCATCTCGCTGAACATCCTCAGACTGAAAGACAAAATCCCCAAGTGAACTCGCTCCCAATTGAAAGATAGGATTTGACAAGTCACTATTGTCCAGTTGCGGAATCAGCGTGTGACCAATGACCCATGGTGTTTCGTCACCCGACAGTAGCACCTGACGAACCAGACATCGTTGAGGCGAACACAATAAGTTTTGCTCTTGCACCGAAAGCCATGCCGTATCTTTCCAGTCATGTCGGAGTACCTCAACGGATAGCGTCTGACAATAGTTTTTCATCAACTGGGAAAGCGATCCCTGTTCTTGTAACCATTGTCTAATCTTTGGCGTCGGAAAATAAAAATTTTCGCATTCTTGCCAGATTATCTGGTTTAATAGCGATAGATAAGGCGAAACTGATTGATACATACTACTATTTTATGTGAATGCCTTTGTGATTGCATAATATCCTGATTAGGATATTGTTTTGAAGCGAATGTCGAAGGCTGTCAACTTTGTTATCAATGGGTAAACTATTGTAACAAGATCAGAGCGATTCGAATATCATCAACCTTTGTCAGATTATAACATTATTATGCTGAAACGTTATTTAGCCCTCATCATTCTCATGACAGGCATGCTTTCTGTCTCTCTTAGCAACGCAGCTGAAGATTCAGGCGCACCTAAACTTGCCTATTTTACGTTGGAGCCTGATTTAACCACCAATTTCTTTACCAAAGGGAAAGAGCTTGGATACATTCAAGTCCGTATCGAGATTATGGTTGCCAATAATTCGGATCTGCCACTCATCGAAAAAAATCAGCCACTGATTCGCGATACGGTGGTCGAGCTGATGGGGAAACAGACCGCAGATACGATTCGATCCCTTGCGGGAAGAGAAGATTTGAGAAAAACATTGGTTAAGAGAATCAATGACTTGCTATTGCCGGAAACAGGGCGTCCCATCGTCGCCGATTTACTATTCACTAAGTATATCTATCAATAAATGCCTCTTGACGACTGCACGCAGTGCTTGAAAAGAGGCCGTCTGCTGACAAGAGACGGGCTGTCCGGAACAAGGCTTTCCGCAGACGGTGTTTACCTACACATTTGCCGGAGCACGCTTAGATTCATACAACCCAAGCCCCACACCGATCAATAGTCCAGCCACATGAGCACTATTGGCAATTGGCATAAACGGCTGCACAAAAGCAATCACTAACCAGATCAGCATGAAACCGAGTAACGGTTTCTGAATCGATAATCCCAGTTCAGGCCGCTTCCAGCCGATCATCCACATAAAACCGACCAACGCATAGACCACACCGGATAAACCACCAAACCCCGGGCCATCACTCCAATACTGCACGATCCCTGATCCGGCAGAAGACAACACCAGTAAGTTGACTAATTTCAAAGCACCCAAACGTTTTTCGAGATCGCCCCCCAGATACCACCACCACAGCAGGTTAAAAATGATATGGAGTATCGAAAAATGCAGGAAAGCCGGAGTGACCCAACGCCAGATTTCCCAAGCTTGACTCTGTGAAGTGGGAAAATGGAGCAGATTGAACACCGTTTGTTGTAATCCAAACATCTGAAGCACAAAAACAGCGATACACAGCACTACCACACCGAGTGTCATATAGCCGGCTTTGGCATAAAACATTTGTAAAACACTTGGTGAGCTGTAACGAAATAAGGTTTTTTGTCTGCCGTCAGTTTCCCAGGATGCCGCACGATATTTCGGATCTTCAGGATGTGCTAAAAACTGCTTCAGTTCGACTTCTGTTTCATGCAAGTTTTCATCTTTGATTAACCATAAACAGAATGTTGCTTCTGCTTCCGGCATCATCATAATTTCTATATGCTTTAAAGCCATATAGTCGATGAATGCCTGCCCCAAACGAGGATTATCGATCGTAATCAGACGAATCATATCTCTGTCTCTTCTTCGTCGAATAATGGGAACATTGGATGATTCACAACGTCATATGCTCACAATGGTTGTAGAAAGCACTGATATTATGACAACGATGAGATCGGTAAATTCGCCCGATGCCACGCTTCAAAACCACCATCAATACTGTATACCGCTTCAAATCCCTGATTAATCAAATACTGTGCTGCGCCCTGACTACTGACCCCGTGATAACACATCACCAGTACCGGATGCTCATAATCAACATCGGCCATAAACTGATTGATCGTATCGTTGGTCAGGTGAAACGCAGATTCAGCATGAGCGACAGCAAACGACTGAGGATCGCGAATATCGACTAACGTTGCACCCTGCTCTTGCATCATGTTCAGGGCCCCCTGAACATCAATATGTTGAAATTGCTCCATGATTTATCACTCCCGCACTCTATCGGTGAACACTTCTATCCGTGGACACTATTGCTATTGTAACCTATTCAAGGTCCTATCAGTACAATCGAATCACAAGGGTCATCCACGATTGATTATTTTTGCGCCATCAGTGGATAAAGCTGTGAATTGTGTTGATAAAGTAGTCAGACTTAAAATGATCCACAATATGTAGTGATGATCTTTATTTTATTGTGTGTAAATATTTTGATATCCCCAAGCTGAACAATCTGTTCAGCGCTTGCTAATGACGACTCATACACCGAAAGTAAATCATTTAAACACAGACTTATCCACAGGCCGATGCTGATATCACTGCACTGGTTTGGATCAAAAATAAAAACCGGGATCGCTGGGATCCCGGTTTCTAAATTTGGTTTGGCCGAGAAAAATGCCTCTTTACATTTCTCCGACAGCCTCCTTCAGCTTCTTCATGGCATTTTTTTCCAGCTGACGAATACGCTCAGCGGACACACCATAATTATCGGCTAAATCTTGTAAAGTTGCTTTGGGCTCATCCAACCAACGAGACCGGACAATATGCTGGCTACGCTCATCCAGACTCGATATTGCTAGCGACAGACGATGATTGGTATGCTGTTCCCAGTTGGTGCTTTCCAGATTTTCAGCCACATCAGAATTTTTATCTTCAAGATAAAGTACTGGTGCTGAAGCTGCATTACCTTCGTCGTCATCGGCGGTCATATCGAAGGTTGCATCCTGAGCCGCCAAACGAGATTCCATCTCACGCACTTCCGACGGTTCAACACCCAACTCTTTCGCCACAGTTTCAACTTCACTATGATTAAACCAACCAAGGCGCTTTTTCGATTTTCTTAAATTAAAGAAAAGCTTCCGTTGCGCTTTAGTGGTGGCGATTTTGACGATACGCCAGTTGCGCAGCACATATTCATGAATTTCAGCTTTAATCCAGTGCACGGCAAAAGAGACCAGACGAACACCAACTTCAGGATTGAAGCGCTTGACTGCTTTCATCAAGCCGATATTTCCTTCCTGAACCAGATCTGCCATCGGCAATCCATAACCGGAATAACCACGAGCAATATGAACGACGAAACGAAGATGCGACAGAATCAAACCTTTCGCTGCTTCAATTTCACCTTTGTAATGTAGTCGTTCCGCAAGCTCATGTTCTTCTTCTGCACTCAGCATCGGATAACTATTCACAGAGCGGATATAGCTGTCCAGGCTATCTTGTGTCACAACTGCCATTGGATACGTATGGTTTGTCATTCAATTCCTCATCAATTTCTGATTAAGAGTGTACTCAACCTATTATTATAGGACTCTATCATCTCGTTGCTTACGAGTTAAGTCCAACAGATACAGATAAACAATTTTCTATCAGAAGTCAAGATCACACTTTTACTCGCTGCAAATCTCAGGAGATAAGACACATCCTTGCTACACAGGTTCAATTTCTTTCAAATGCCGCTGTGCAGATAACTTGGCCGCGATACAACTGAGTAATGTACCGACTATCAGGAGTAGCAAAGATTCATCCCAACCTAATCCTAAAAGACGGAACTGACTATCGTAGAGCGTTGCCAGCTGACTCACGGCACCATTGAACAATATAGTCAGAAAAGCCGTAAATAACCATGCACTGACTGAACCGAGAAAACCAAACCACATGCCGGAGTACAGATAAGGGCGCAGAATAAACACATCTGTCGCCCCGATGAGTTTCATGGTTTGAATTTCTTCTTTATTCGCTAAAACATTAAAACGCAACGTATTGCCGACAATCAAGAAAACAGCGGCAAACATCAGCAATGACAAGCTCACCACAACCATTGTCGCCAGATGTTTGATCGCATCCAAGCGTGTCAGCCAATCTTCGTCAAGGCGCACATCCGTCACATTCTGCTCATGCTGAATGCTCTCGGCTAATTGCTTCACTTCGGATTGATTGGTCACCGCCGGCGTAATCACGATCACCCCGGGTAATGCATAATCATCCAGCAGACTGATCGCTTGTTCAAATCCCGCATGTTGGCTCATCTCGGCCAGTCCTTGCTGCGGAGAAATGTATTCCACTTTCTGCACCGACGGACGCACTTCTATTTCGTCTTTCAGTACCATGACCCGGGCTTCCGGCGTGCCTTCTTCAAGATAAACGCTGATTTGCGAAGGGGTGGCAACATGGCTGGCAACCGAAGCAACGTTTTTACTCAGCAAATACAGGCAGGCAGGCATCGTTAAAGCCATCGAGATGACAGCCAATGTCAGTAAGTTCCCCATGGGGCGCTGCTGCCAAAGGGCCAAAAAAGACGACTTCGCCTGCTTATAATGAATTGCCAGAAAGTGATCGCGGGGCGGACGCTTTTGTTGTTCCCGTTTTTTCTTTGAATTGGAGGCGCGTTTGTTTTTCGGCTTAGTGGCCATAATCTTCAACCTCGCTTAAGAAACCCTGATTTAGCTCGAGATGACGATACATCGGGCGGGAATTGACCAGATTAATATCATGCGTGGCAAGGAGTATTGTCACACCGGCACGGTTGAATTCCTCAAACAAACGAAGAATTCGGTTGGATAAATCCGGATCGAGATTCCCGGTTGGCTCATCAGCCAGTAGTAATGTCGGCCGATTCACTACCGCCCTTGCTATTCCGACACGTTGCTGTTCCCCGCCGGAAAGCTGACTCGGCAGGCAACGCATTTTGTCCAGTAGCCCGGTTTTATCCAAAGCCGCCGAGACTCGTCTTTTAATCTCATTTTCAGAGATAGATTCAATGCGCATCGGCAGTGCCACATTATCGAATACACTGCGATCCATCAGCAACCGATGCTCTTGAAATACAATGCCGATGTTACGACGTAAAAACGGAATATCCTGATTCGGAATGCGTGTGATATCGTGCCCGTTAAAATGAATCCGCCCGTCAGTTGGCCGTTCGATAGCACAAATCAATTTCAGTAATGTGCTTTTCCCAGCACCTGAATGCCCACCAACAAATGCCATTTCCCCACGACGGAGGTGGAAGTCGACTTTCTGCAAGGCTTGTCGTCCTCCTCGATAGGCTTTACTCACTTGCTGAAATCTGATCACTCGCTATCCCCTTCCCCAAGCATAATCCATGTTTGTTGCCCGTCTATATACTTTCTTTGTGGCAGTCAGTCTCGCAACACCGCCGGTTTTGCGGTCATCGTCTGAATCATTTATCTCACTGCGGCTACTCATCCCGACTAAACAACGCTTCGATAAACTCTTCAGTTTGGAAAGGACGTAAATCATTAATACCTTCTCCGACACCAATATAGCGAATCGGTATCTTAAACTGATCAGCAATCGCAAAAATCACCCCACCTTTGGCGGTTCCATCGAGTTTTGTCAGGGTAATCCCCGTAACGGGTGCAACCTCACTGAACAGTTTGGCTTGGCTGATCGCATTCTGGCCGGTACCGGCATCTAAGGTCAGCATGATTTCATGAGGTGCCGAATCATCAAGCTTCTTCATCACGCGTACAATTTTGCGCAGCTCTTCCATCAAATTGCCTTTATTTTGTAATCGTCCGGCCGTATCAGCAATCACGACATCCACACCCCGCGCTTTGGCGGCTTCAATGGTATCGTAAATCACAGAGGCACTATCGGCACCGGTATGCTGGGCAATCACTGGCACTTGATTTCGCTCTCCCCAGATTTGCAGCTGCTCAACGGCAGCGGCCCGGAAGGTATCACCGGCAGCCAGCATGACCTTTTTACCCTGCATCTGATATTGCTTCGCCAGCTTGCCGATTGTGGTCGTTTTCCCGACCCCATTCACACCGACCATCAGAATGACATAAGGATTTTTCTGCTCATCGATGACTAAAGGCCGCTCGACATGAGAGAGAATCTCTCCCATTTCTTCTTTCAGTAAGCCGTATAATGCTTCACCGTCTTTTAACTGTTGACGATTGGCTTTTTCCGTCAGGTTTTTAATGATCTTGAGCGTTGTATCCATACCGACATCGGCAACTAACAACTGTTCTTCAAGTTCTTCGAAAAGATCCTCATCGATCTTTTTCCCCTTGAATAAACCAAAAAATCCGGCGCCGATATTTGCTTTGGTCCGGCTCAGGCTTCTTTTTAAACGCGCAAAAAAGCCTTCGGTCGGTTTTTCCTGTTCAGTAACTCTCACTGGTTGAGGCGCTTCCGGGACAGGGTCTACGTGACTGGCTTCACTCGGTTCCTTGGTGAGATCTGCTTCCACCTCGATTTGACTCTCAGGAAGCTCAGCCGCTTCATTTTCCGCGTTTTCCTCTGTTGGAGCGATATCTGCCAAAGACTCACTCACCTCAGGGAGGTCCTCACTCACATCATCTTCGGTCGATGTTTCAGTCGGATCATTTTTTTCATTAGTCTCATCGTCACCAAAACCAAGCCATGACAGCAGGCCACGCTTCTTTTTTTCTGTCATCTGGAAATATCCTAGATTTATTCATCGGTTCAAAACGTTATAATACCAGTTCTACTGATGACGTCATTGGTATCATACTTTTCTCAGAATATTTATATGCTCAGGAAAAGAAAAATGACAAAGCCGTGAAAAATCTAAACTCAGACTGTTAAACTTCATCATGCTTCAATTCGTACCTTCACCCGTCTGCAACAAAAACAGGCCGGGCGGCTATATTAACACTTTATTTTCGGTCAAAAAATCATGGGAAAACATCGTCAGCCAAACCAGTCACAAAAAAGAGATAAATCAGGCTTCATTCGGATTATTAGTGGATTGTGGAAAGGCCGCAAACTGCCGGTTCATGATGCTGAAGGTCTCAGACCGACCACAGACAGAGTCAAAGAAACACTGTTTAACTGGTTGGTGACCGATATCCCCAAGGCCCGTTGTCTCGATCTGTTTGCCGGATCCGGAAGTCTGGGCTTCGAAGCAGCATCGCGTCAGGCTGAACACGTCACCCTCATCGAGAAGAACCCAGCCGCATTTCAACAACTCAAGCAAAATCAACACTCTCTGGCGGCAGCTCAGCTCCAAATCATCCAGAGCGATACACTGCTTTATCTCGCTCAGATACCACCGGAAGGGCCTTACGATATCGTATTTATCGACCCACCGTTCCGACAAGGATTGTTAGAGGAAACACTCCGGTTACTGGAGAATAACCAATGGTTAAACGAACAGGCGATGATTTATATCGAAAGTGAAAAGGAATGGCCGGTTACAGCCATTCCTGCCTCCTGGCAACTTTACCGGGAAAAAGTTGCCGGACAAGTTTGCTATCGCTTATATCAGAAAGCCCCGTAAAACGGGGCTCCAATGGCGGGTCTTAAACAGACTTATCTTAAACAGACTTAGCCCGCCACATAACTTTTGATACCATCCAGAAACATCTGCATTGAAACCATCACCAAGAGTAGCCCCATCAAACGCTCGGCAGCCTTCAAACCTTTTTCGCCTAAAATCCGGTGAAAAAAGTCATAGAACATTAAAATAACAGATGTACCGCTCCATGCCAGAAAAACAGCCAATGCCAATTCGGGTAACTCATTGGGTGACTGTGAAGAAAACACCAGTAACGATGCGATCAACGACGGGCCGGCAATCATTGGAACAGCCATCGGAACGATAAAGGGTTCTTCACCAGCAGCCAGCCCCGTAATTGAACCGGCACTGGGAAAGATCATCTTAATTGCGATGATAAACAGAATCACACCGCCAGATATGCTCAAAGTCTCCGGTGCAACTTTCAGGAAACCCAGAATGTTTTTACCGGCAAACAGGAAAATCATCAAAATGAGCAGCGCAAAACACAACTCCCGGATTAACACGATACGTCGCCGTTTCGGGTCAAGGTGCTTTAATATCGCCAACACGATCGGGAGGTTGCCAAGCGGGTCCATGATCAGAAACATCATGGTCGCGACGGAAAAAATTTCCATACTTAATCTCAGACGGTTCAATAAAAAACGAAGTATAACAACCTGCAAGCAAGATTTCGACGTCCGAGTAAGCTTGTCGGAGCGCTCTATATTCAAGCACTTCCACTCTCGGCCCTCCCGAAAGAATCAACTCAAGGGTGATATGGCAACACAGCCACAACCAGCAGACATAATGCCACTAAAAACCCGCTGGTTGTCACTAAAGAGAGTTGATCAAACTTTTTTTGACCGGGATAGACCATGACCCGAAAGAAAACAACAAACCATAATGCAGCGCCGACAGATGCTTCGAGAGCACTCCAACTTCGCGCCTGAAGCCACCACCCGCTGGCAGACCAGATCAGCCCGAGTAATCCAGTGCCTAAAACAGCAACGACGGTCATCCGTTTATCGATATAAGGCAGGAAAAGAAGATAGAGAACAATCCCGAGTGCAATCAAGGTGATCGGCAGCCACCACTGGATCGGATACAAAATATGTTGCCAAAAAGCCAGACTAAAAGCGATACAACTCAATAGGAAAGCAGAAAAAGATAATCTAAATTTGGTTTGCCCGGCAAAGGACCAGGTAAAGATCAGGCAGCAGCATAATGCCACTGAACTCCAGACGATTGAAGCACGCCATTCTGACGTAAGACTCCACATTAAAACCAGCAATACTGTAGTACAAATGAGTCCCAAATAAAGAGAGAGTCTGTTTGGGTGACCGACATGGCTTTCCTGCATACAAGCTACCTTCATGTTGAACAGGTGCTAGTTTATAACCGTTTCATGAGAAATCCACCGATGGCTTCAAAAACTTGGATCTGAGTAAAGAAGTAAATTCTCACTGTATAAAAATAGCACAAAGCTGCAAAAAACCAGGAAAAACAACCATAAATGAATGAACTATGATTTTTAGCAAAAAAAATCAAATATAAATGAGAATTCCATCAGTTTTAAATAGCGAAAACAGTGTCAAATAAAACAAATATTTTATTAAAATACAATTAGTTAAACAAAAAGTATCAGTAAAAAACAAAATTAATGAAAACACAGACATGACAGACAAAAAAACACATCAGACCACTGACGAATAACCTTCGCAGTAATCTAGTTGATAATTATTGTCAAAAACATCGATATATAAGCCAATTTTTTGCTTAAAAAGCCCGATAAAAACCATCAAGCCACTTAAACCACCAAAAGCAACAAGGCTAGATAACCACCACTATTAAATTCAAATTTAACTCATTAAAATCATATAGTTAAATAACAATAATCATCAAAAAAACGATATAGAGCAAATAACAAACAACCAAAAACAATATTAAAAACCAGCCATACATCACTACTGAAGCACCATAAACATAGTTTTTCAAAGATTTTACAAAATGAATTTGATCAATCGTGAAAAAATGATATTCTGTATAAATCTTAACAAACAAATTATAGGAGCAGTGTGTTATGATCACGCCATCTCAAAAGCAGGGACTCGTCATGATTGCAGTTATTCTCGGCCTTATGACACTGCCTCTGATTTATTGATACCTCGATAAACAAAAAGGGACGCTAAAAAGCGTCCCTTTTTGTTTATCAAATCATTCATTCAAATAACTTCGTTGACACAAACTCCCAATGGATGTAATAAACACCGAGAGCAATCATCGTCATAATCATCATCACAGAGATGGCTGCACGCCAGACAAAACGACTACTCCTTGGCATCAACTCTTTCATACACTCATCGTAAGCATCCAAAAATGCTTCACAATCTTCTAATTGATAATCGGTTTCATGCAGTAACTTGTTCCGTACCGTCGCAATATATCTCAGCTTTTTGATCACATTATGAGGTAGTCGGTTTTCACAACTTGAAATCAGCTGATGCAACCCTCGCCCTTCTGCATGATATTGAACACGAAGGAGATGCTCCAATTTTCGTGTTCTGATAACAACTTTTTCAATCTCTGACATGGCTATCTCCTCGATTTCTCCTGATGCCCAGATAACCTATGGTGCTGACATTATGGCAGCAACCAGCGAGTCAACCGGAAACGAGCACATATCCAACTCATCATCAAAGCACCGATATAGCTCATTATAATCCATAATGGAATGACCCAAACCGGATGCCCCGAGAAATTTAACACAAAATGATGCATCGGCCATAAAATAAGCGGATGAAGGATGTATATCCCCAAGCTATAGCGGCTGGTAAAGCGGATCACTTTTTGCCACATCGGAGATAGGCTCGCTCCCCAGCGTCGACACATAACAAAAATCATCCCTGCAATCACAACGGTATTCAGTGTTTTGTAGGAAAGCCAGCGTTTGACTGTATACTCTCCCGCATCCACACTCAGATGAATCACCATATAAACGGTTACAATTAAGCCGATACATCCCAGCAACCCCCAAAGCCAGACATATATCGCCTCCCGGGACAGATAATATCCGAGTAACAGATAACCGGAATAAAGCCACAACGAATCAGACCAGAAACCATTCCAATAAAACAAATACGCAACTGAACTGACAAGCCACAGCAACAGATAGCCTCGCGTAAACCATTCATATCGTCTGACTGCCCAATGAAAGAAGGGAATCAAAGCGTATAGCGGGATAAAGTAATAAAAGAATCCAAGATGATAATAGGTCGCTTCATGGGGCATCTCAGAGAGTCGCATCTTGACACTGTCCCAATCAAAACCGGTCGTACCCCAACCCGATAAGTAAGCATAGAAAACGGACCAGATCAGAAACGGAATCACCACTTTCAGAACTCTGCGCTGAATATAATATTTCCCGTCGAAAGGACGGGGATCACCAACGAGCAGCGCACCAGATACCATGATAAATACCGGAACGGCCCATCGACTGATGCCATTCAATCCGGCAGCGACTACCCAGTGATCAAAAGGAATCACACCATATTGATGACGAAATGGCCCCAAAACATGAATACCGACCACAAACAGTGCCGCCAAAGAACGCAGTAAATCGAAATAGAAAACCCGACTGGGACTCATCTTGAATCTCTCCTTCTATCATATAGATGACTCTAGCGAGATCGCCCTGTCAGATACAACAATCTGTGGTTATCTTTTATTCAAACTTCTGTCAGAAATTCACTTTGATAGAAATTACCAATTGATAGAATAAACTTAACCGAATTTATTTTACAACTTGGTCAACGTATGATGTACAGGAATCGAACAGAATTCAGAAATAGATGGAGTGTCTTATGAAAACGAATGTTATCGGCTTAGACAGTACAACGAGCCAAAAACTTGCAACATCTTTAAATCAACTCCTTGCCAACTATCAGGTATTTTACATGAATGTCAGGGGTTACCACTGGAACATTAAAGGACCAGAATTTTTTGAACTTCATACTAAGTTTGAAGAGATCTATACAGATTTACTGACTAAAATCGATGAAGTTGCTGAACGAATCCTGACCTTGGGAAGCACACCGCTGCATACCTTCAGCGATTATGTGACGCGCTCTGAAATTCAGGAACATAAGCAAGCCTCACAGGCAAAAACAACGGTTGAAGGTTTAGTTCAGGGATTCGGAACACTGGTGAAACAGCAACGAGAAATTTTGGGAATTGCCGGCGATGCAGGCGACGAAGGAACTGCAGCATTAATGAGTGATTACATCAGAGAACAAGAAAAACAGATCTGGATGTTTAACGCTTGGCTACAGTAAAGTGACTGGTTTTCACAAACGCATATCACAATTCTGAGAACGTTCTCTGACTATCGGTCTGAGGGGTCACACGACGTATTGAGCATTGTTACTCCAGCACAATGCTTCGTGGAGTGATTGACTGACTTCCTCAACCGATAGACCGATTTTCGCGCTCTCCGTTTCAATCCCCTGCCAGTTACCCCGTTCAAAATGTTCCTGAATCGTCAGTAGATCGCCATAAGCACCTTTGCGCTTTGCCAATGCATCTTTCGCTAATTCAGGTAATGGCAACTGTTCCATTAAATCATCAATGGAAATATCCAGAATGGCATCGAGCACAGAAAACAGACCGATCATAAATGCTTGCCCTTTCAACTCATGAAAAACTTCATGAGATGACATCAACTGACAAAAATGAGCACGCTGTAACGATAGTCGGTAGAGCTCTTTGGGCTTGTCCACGGCAATGTAAGAGGCAACGGTCAGAGACACAAAAGACTTGAGTCTGTCTTGACCTAAATAGATGAGCGCTTGACGGAAAGACGAGATACTGACACAAATGCGATCGGAAAGTACATTCACAAAACGGAGTAGTTTATAAGACAAAGTGACATCTTGTGAGAGGATCTCTTCGACTCGGTCAAAGTTCACCTCCGGCTGACAGACTTCAATAAACAAATTCATTGCTGTCAGGTATTCAGGAACCACATAGCGCTTTTTCATCACCTGTGGTTTTCTAAAAAAATAGCCTTGAAAGAAGGAGAAACCAGCGGCTTTCGTCTGCAAAAACTCTTCTTCCGTTTCTACCCGCTCCGCAAGAAACCGACACTGACATTTATCGGCAATTTTTTTCCGGACAAACTGGCAAGCCTCATCAACCCCCAAAGCCATGATATCCAATTTGACAATATGGACGTAAGGGAGAAAGCGTTCCCATGCTGGCGAATAGACAAAATCATCCAACGCCAGTAAATAGCCGTGGCGATGTAAATCACGAACAACATGATATAACGCATCGGTCGGTTCACAGGTTTCCAACACTTCGACGACAATTCGGTGTTTGGGCAGGGTAAAGGGAAGACGGCGAATCAGGCTTTTATAAGGAAAATTGATAAAACAGCGTGCAGACCGTCGATCAGATGTTCTGCCGACCGTCAAAAAGTTTTCGGCAATTAAACGATAGGTTGCCCGCTCTGAACTGATGTGAGACGGAAAAGCATTCATTTCTCCGTCCCGGAAAAGTAACTCGTAGCCTAAAGTGACTCCTTTTGCATTCAGGATTGGCTGACGGGCAACATATGTATATCGCATTTTTCGAACCTAGGCTTTTGCCACCGCCAATAAAGCGCCACAACCCAAAAATGCGGATCCAAACACCTTATTCAGACGACGCATGACAAATTCTGAGCGAGTATATCGCCTGAGCTTCGCGGCAAGCGAAGTATATGTCAGCATCACCAGTGTATCGATGACCATGGTCGTTACACCTAAAATAATAAGTTGAAGCATCTGAGGGCTTTCCGGTTGAATAAACTGAGGAAAAAGAGCCACCAGAAAAACAATCGATTTCGGATTCGTTAGATTGATCAGCATCGATTTGCGTAGCATAACCCAAGGTTGATGCGAAGTCTGTGATTTAGTCGTAAAAGACGTGCTAGTATCACGCCATTTTTGTATGCCCAACCAGACTAGGTAAACCACACCAACCCACTTAATAATGCTAAACGCAAGCACAGACTGAGCGACCAAAGCACCGACACCAACTCCGACCAGCACGATGTGAAAGCCTAATCCCAGCTGCAGCCCTGCAATCGCAAACAGTGACCTGCGGATACCGTAATTGAGACCATTACTGATAGAATTCACCGTGCCAGAACCGGGAGCCAGACTGAAAATAATTGCCGTGGCTACATAGGCAAGCCAGACGTGTAGTTCCATGGGAATTCCTCTATACTAAAGACGCTTAACACAATACGAATATTTCTCATACTATCAGCAATCAGTTGGATTATGAATCAACATAAAATACTGACCTCCCCTTATACGCAAGAGTTTCTCTTTGAGCAAGCCATCAGCAATGATATTTCAACTTTCTGGCAGGACAGGCAGGAAGGGACACTGCGGGCATTTGATAAAAAGCGCCTCTACTGGTGCGGTTTCACTCGCCCCGATCATGACCAAATGATACTGATTGCAAACGGACGTATTGAGTCCGCATGGAAATATCAGGAACTAATCTACGATTTATTCCGCCAAGGGTATGATATTTATACGTATGATCATCGAGGACAAGGGCTGTCTGAGCGACTTTGCACTGACACACAGATCGGCCATGTCGGCGAGTTTTATGACTATGTTCGTGATATGGAAACCATTCTTGCACACACCTTAGCCACGAAAACTTACCGGGCCCGTTTTCTGCTTGCTCATTCGATGGGAGGCGCAGTAGTCACGCGCTATATTCAAACTCATCCTGATCATGAATTTGATGCCATGGCATTAACCGCACCGATGTTCGGGGTACACATCCCCTATTTGCTGCGGCCGATTGCTCTCCCTTTGACTCAGATTTTGTCTGCACTGACATCTGAACCCAAATATGCACCGGGTTATCAGGGATATTTGTCCAAGCCGTTTGAAAATAATCCGCTGACGCATAGTGAGACAAGATATCGCTGGTTCAGGCAACTGTATGATGGCCATCCAGAATTAAAATTAGGCGGGCCCAGTGCACAGTGGGTCTGGCAAAGCCTCATGGCGATCAAACAATGTCATCAACTGACGCGACAAGTGACCCTCCCCACGCTGATCGTACAGGCGGGAGAAGAAAGCATCGTCAGTAATCATGCCCAGGATTTGTTCTATCGCAAAGTTGCGAAAACCAACCCATACTGTACACGCCTTAAGATTGAAGGCGCAAAACATGAGTTGTTATTTGAAAGTGATCAATATCGAAAGCCCACTCTGGATGCCATTCTCCGGCACTTCTCATCCCATCGCTCAGACTGACCACACCCCTCTGATGAACTGATTCGGCGACAGAGAAGGAAAAGAGGAAAACCGACACGATGGATTTTACCCTCTTCTTCCCCTTTATATTTTCGTAAAATAGTCAACAACGCAGTTCTGCATTTCATTTCTATCAAATGAGGATTTTATGACGCTAACCAGCAAAGATATTCGCATTGTTGCTTCTGATCTTGATGGTACATTACTCGCTCCGGACCATAAGTTAAGCCCATTTACCAAGAGCACACTGCAAGACCTCCATCAGAAAGGGTATACATTTATCTTTGCAACCGGACGTCATCATGTTGATGTGGCAGGCATCCGTGAAATTGCAGGTATCCCTGCGTTCATGATTACCTCGAATGGCGCCCGTATCCATAGCCCGGATAATCAGCTGATGTTCAGCCGTAATGTCCCGAAAGATCAGGTTCAAAGCCTGATTGATCTCTGTAAAGATGATCAAGATATCTTCATTCATATGTACCATGATGACCAATGGCGACTCAGCGCTGTCGATGAAACGATTCAACAATATCACAATGAATCCAAGTTCATGTTTCAGATGTTTGATCCGGAAAATCCACCATTGGATAACGTGGCAAAAATATTCTTCACTCACAGGCAGTCCAGCCACGATGCACTGGTGCGCTATGAGGAAACCCTCAACCAACGCTTTGCCGGGAAAGTGACCATCGCATTCTCCAGCCCGTGGTGCCTTGAAGTCATGGGGCCGGATATCTCAAAAGGCCATGCATTACAGGTTGTTGCCAATTCACTGAACCAGACCTTAGACCACTGTATCGCATTTGGGGACGGGATGAATGATATTGAAATGTTGTCGATGGCTGGCTGCGGTCTCGTGATGAAAACCGCCCATGAAAAAGTGTTGTCAGCCTTACCACAGATTGAGCGTATCGGCAGCCATGCTGATGATGCTGTTGCCCACTATCTGCATCAACACTTGCTGTAATTCATTCTCAACGCCGCCCGGGCATCTGTTATCCATCCACCGTCAATCGTCATTCGACGGTGCTGGTGGCAGATACCCGCTGGTTAGAGGTTGAATATAATCGCTCTCAGTCTGCGGATACCGGTATACCCATATGCACAAGATAGCTTGAGTCTACAGATACCGCTCTGTTTTCGAGACCAAGATTCGGGGACTCGTTTGACACAACTAAATCAGGATTCAAGCTATAATGTTGCAGCGCCATCATCGGCTGCTCAATAATCTGAATCAGCAGCTGTTCGAACTGTCTTGCCAGGCGCTGAGGTGAATATCGGGTTGACCGATACGCAATCAGTACTTCTAAAGATTCTCCGGGCGTCACAAAAACCGTCAGCGGCAAATGGGTATAACCCCGGTTTTCCATAGCTATCAGTTTCATCCCGTGGTAATCGATGCTAAACCAATGATCATAATTCGGATAATTATCAACCGACAACATCGTATCAAACCAACACGCCTCTCCCGTCAGTTGCCCGATCTCATCCAATCCCAACATATCGTGTTCACACAAATGAATCTGTTCTGACTGAACCGCTTTCAGTTGCTCAATCAATGAACGGCTTTGTTGGAGCCGGATCCGGACCGGAACCGTATTGGTAAACAGGCCGACATAAGATTCTATCCCTTCGATATCACAAAACCGTCCTGAGACCGGAGAACCAAAAATGACGTCTTCACATCCGCTGATATCACACAAGATCATCCCCCACACCCCTTGCATCAATGAATTGACGGTTAAACCGTTCTGCTGACAAAGCGTGGTTAGTTTTTGTGTCATCAAGGGTGACAATCGAAAAGAGGTGTCACTGACCTGATCTGACGGGGATTCACCTTGATAGATCAGCGTCGGTTGCGCGTCTGCCAATGCCTGAGACCAGACTCGCCTCGCGACAGATTTATCTCGTGAAGCTAACTGTCTAATCACGCAGGCATAGCGGTCAGGCGTCTGCGGAGTCTCCAGCCCCGTTGCCTCAACATAAGCCTGAAGCAGATCCCGGAGCAAAATCGGCATTGACCAACCATCAATGACCAAATGGTGTTCAGACAAAAACAGCGTATGTTGATTGTCATGATGATGCACTAATACGGCATACAGTAATGGCTGACGGGCGTCCTGCATATCAAAGGGGCGCAAGACTTCCCGGGACTCAATGGCGGCCAGTGCGGCATCTTGCTCCTCATCAGGCAATGTATTCAGAGAGCAAATTTCCAGCGGCCATAAGCCTCTTCTTTGCTCCGCCTGCTCAACCGTGATTTGGGGCAGCACTTGAACCGCTTGTTCTAAAATATGAACGTCAAAACGAGCCAGTAACTGCGGGTGACGTAATACAACGTTATCGAGTGCTTGCTGTAGGCGCTGCACATCCATTTCACCGACAAACTGCATCTTGGTCAGGGCGTTATAGTTGCTCTGTTGACCACCGGTACGCACATGAGACAACAGCCCGTTCTGAACCGGCAGCGTCGGAATAATGTCACGAATCTCACCGTATTCAGCGGTGAATTGTGCCCGCACGTCATCACTCATCAGGATATGCTCTGCGGGGGTATCCACATGCGACATACTGGTATGCTGATGTTGGTCGATTTTCAACGCTATTTTTTCCAGTGTCTTCTCCACAAAGATATCTTTGACCTTCAAAAGGTATCCCTGCTGACGTATCCGGTTGACCAAAGCCATCGCAGAGATACTGTCGCCACCGAGTGAGAAAAAGTCATCTTCTGCGGAGATCACCGATGCCCTGAATAGTGACTGTGCTTCCTGACACAGTAGCCGTTCGATATCCGTCTGCGGTGCCCGGCCAGAGCTTCGGGTCACCGACAGAGGCATTGCAGCCAACGCTTTGCGATCAATTTTACCGTTCACATTAATCGGCATCTCATCAATAATCTCAATCACCGCTGGAACCATGTAATCAGGCAGAATTTGGGCAAGCGCCGCCGACAAATGTTCACCATTACGTTGACCGGCACTGTCCGGTGTCAGTACACAAAATCCGATCAAGCGGTGCGTGCCGGCAAAAGGCTGCGCCACAACAACCGCCTGAGCGACCCCTTGCTGAACCGACAATACATTTTCAACTTCTCCCAGTTCGATCCGATAACCACGAATTTTCACCTGATCATCACAACGCCCAATAAAAGCGAGGTACCCCTTTTCAGACCAACGGACTAAATCTCCGGTACGGTACATCACGTCACCGGCAACAAATGGATCCGCCACAAAACGTTCTGCGGTCATGCCGGGTTGATTTAAATATCCCTGCGCCATCCCCGCACCGGCAAGATATAGTTCTCCGACACACCCGGTCGGTACCGGTGTCAGTGTTTCATCTAATACATAGGTGCGCGTATTGGCGATTGGCCGGCCGATCACCGGGGTATCATCCGCTTTAAAACTGGCACTCACTGCATCAACCGTATATTCCGTTGGCCCATAGAAGTTTTCCACCATCAGCGCGGGATACTCGCTCACCTTCTGCCACAGCTTATGTGGTACCGCTTCACTTCCGACCAAAACGAGCGTCGGTACATGCGACATCGTCATCAGTCCGGCTTCCAGCATCTGATAAAACAGCGAAGGAGACAGATCTAAAGCATCAATTTGGTCTTGTTCAACCAACCGGTTCAGCTCAAAGGCATCCCGGCGTTGTTCATTCGAATAGAGATACAGTGTATGGCCGTGAATCATCCATAAAATTTGTTCCCAAGATGCATCGAAAGAAAAAGAGGTGGTATGCGCGGCTCGGACAACGGGACGCTCATGCACTTGTTTCAACTGTGATAGCGCCCGTTCGAAAATAGTCTGTCGATGAGACAGCGCGAGATTCAGTAACGCGCCATGATGGTTTAAAACTCCTTTCGGCTTACCGGTCGAACCGGATGTAAAAATAATATAAGCCGTATCCTCTCTTTGCGGTGAGGGATAATCCGGGGGAAAATCTTCACTTGCGCACAACAATGTTTCGAGTCGCCATTGTGATATAGAGAATAAAGATGTGGTGATATGTTGCAGCGCTTGCTGTAAACCAAACGACGGATTTGCATCGATCAGTACACCACGGGGACGAGCCTGTTCCAGAATGGCTTCAATTCGTTCCCGGGGGTAATCAGGATCAATGGGGAGATACACTGCACCACATTTCATCACAGCCAAAAGCACAATCACCGCAAATCCAGTTCTCGGTAATGCGACCCCAATGACATCACCGCGTTGGACGCCGGCTTGCAGGAAATTCACCGCCAGCGTATTGATCTGCGTATTCAGTTGCGCGAACGTCCATGATGACTGCCCATCGTACAATGCCAGCCGGGTCGGAAATGATTCAACTTGCTGACTTAGCAGATCAAGAATGGTTTGGTACTCAGTGGGAAGCGCTAATACAGCACCGGTAGACCATGGCTGCATCGCCTGTTTAACCCGCGGTGTGCGTGGGGAGAAATCACCAACCGGATTCAATGGACATGCGGCTGGCTTTAAATCTTTTACAAAATCAACGTCTTCAGGCTGTCTTGCTGCCTGTGACCATGATGACATTGATTCATCAATCATATTGCTCATAGACATAGCGATGATTCCTTCATGAATTAAGCCCGGAGAGATGAACATGCTGCCAGTTTTGTTCGATATAACTAAGACAGACGGATTTATCTTCCGGACCGAACATCGCTCGCCAGCCTTGAGGGACCGGACTGAATTCAGGCCACAAACTATACTGACCACGAACATTGGTCAGCACAAGAAATCGATGACTCTCATCATCAAATGGATTGGTATATTTTTTATCATTCATTATTCTTAAGCCACCCTGCCAACTAAGGGAAATATTCATACTTTGTTTACATCAGTCATCCCGTTCAATTTGTATCAATGTCACGAGCGCGTCTTCCAGAAACAGATAATGTCCATGACAAAACTGTATGCCGGTCTCTTGCTGAAGTATTTGGGAAAGTTCAAACGTGAAATGTGAACGCTGCGGCTCAAGGGATATTAATTGTGCATCATGGAAATCAAGGTAACGTTTTACTAAAGGATAGAGCGCCTTAAAAAGGCTCTCTTTGGCAGAAAACATCAGAGAGATAAACTGCGCTTTATGCCAATCGGTGACATTCTGAAGCTTGATTTCCTCAGGTGTGACAATCATTCTTCCGATCGACTCGCAGAGTGTTTCATCCATGATATTTTCGACATCAACCCCGATCGATAACTGATCGGCGGTGGTCGTCACCGTACAGATGGCTGTATCATCCGTATGTGAGATTGAGCCGATAAATCCGTCAGGCCACACCGGAGAACGATGTTCACCAATTCCGACCCAAGGTTCAGATGCACCCCGGTGCAGCAAGGCATATTTTGCGGCAATTCTGCCGGCAACAAATTCTGCTTTTCTTTTACTGACCGCCCCGAGCAGAGATTCAGGTAAGGTGATGCCTTCTTGCGCAGCACCTGCCGTATAGTCGTCACGCGCATAGCGATTCATAAAAATAGTCTGTCCACCCAAGCATAATTGCTTTTGCCAGATCAGAAATGTCATCACTCATCGTCCCTAAACTCGTTCATCATCATGTGCAAATCAATTGAAAATAGGCCTCAAGCAATGGAGTAAGCCGTCCCCATCCGAGCTTTCAGCCTTGTATACCGAAACAAACATTCATGATTATTTTATGAATTTCTCGCTAATACTAGCCTCACCATTGCACTGCAACAGCAGCCATTAGCATACAACCAATGCACGTATAAACTCCAATAGAAATCCTCTGAACTCGCAGCGAAGATCGCATTATTTCCTATATTTCTTACTCATATAGTGTTAATTCTCACGATAAAAGACCGATAGTTCACACATCAGTTCCTCAATCTCATCCAGAATGCATCAATGTCATGATAAATTCATTCAAGCTACTTATGGCTCATCGAAGAGTCACGGTCAAAATGCACTGATGAGATAAAACGTACTGATGAGATAAAACATACTAAATGAGATAAATAGACAGGCGGTGAAAACCACCTGGGGGATCAAGATTTCAACGCCGGGAAAGTATCAGGCTCTGTTTTAAATAACCAATATGCCATAATGTTATGCTGTTGCTAAATGTTATGCTGTTGCTATACGAGACGATGTCTAATCCGGTTAAGGTAAGGAAGATATACCATGAAACCCTTGAAAATTCTAATATTCAGCTTATTAATGTTACTCTTGCAAGCCTGTACCTCATCGATGGTGACCGCTCCTTCCGGTCACGTTTCTCTGGGGCAACCGACCGAAATTCAGATCCCGCAAATCATGTTCCGCGGTCAGATCGTGATTGGCCCCCGAACCAGCTCATTTACTCCCTGCAACAGCAACCAGCAATTTTTACTGACGTTATCAGCACAACAGTATCAGACACTCAGTCAACAGGTAGCCTCACCTTATCAATCAATCTATGGTGAAATCATAGGTTTCCTTACCGCGCCAAGCCAGACGGGTTACAATGCTGATTTCAGAGCACGACTGATTGCACATCAGATTAACTATGTCTCACAGGATGCCGTCAGAGGTTGTAGCCAACCGTTACAAAACACCGAGGCTCAGGGACAGAAACCACACTGGCTCGTTGATATGACGTCACCGGATACCTTAGATGTGACACTTGGCAAATCATCACCTCAGCAGTGGCCCGTCAAACAGGTGAACCACACCGAAGAACATCGTGTGTATACAGCGCCACAGGGAACATTGACTCTGTCACCATCAGTTTGCCAACTGAATCATCAAGCCTTGTACGGCTGGATGGCAGCTTTCAACACACAGAAAGGCCGATATCGGGGCTGTGCCCGGCTCGGTAATCAGGATCCATCCACAACATGGATCGCGACCTATCATGCAAGCTCAACCCGACAAGACAACTTTTCCGTGACATTAATGCTGAAAGCTGATCATACTGCTCAAACACTTTATCATTATCAAAATGATCCAATCCCGATTGTGGAAACAGGCTTTTGGCAGGCACTCAACGGCGATCAGATTCAGGTGGTCATGACCCAACATCAACAGCAATACCTGCTCTCCCAACGGATTTTTACCCGTCAGGGCGATCAGCTTCACGCACCCAAGGAACAAGTCGGTCAGCAGATCTACGATATCAGTGGCGGTGGATTAACTTTGTACCGGAGCAGGCCATGAATGTGAGTCCGCAACCGGAACAATCACCGGCACCATGCCCCGATTGTGGTTTGGTATATCAGTGTATTTGTCAGGCAATCCCCCGTTGCGATAGCACAATCAAGCTATCGTTGCTGGTTCATGAGCGGGAGCTCAATCGGGAAACCAATACCGGACGCTGGCTGGTCCATGCACTGCCGCAGTGTCAGTCATATCTGTGGCAACGTAAACAACCCGATGTGCAATTCCAACAACAGCTGGACGATCCCCGATTTTTCCCGGTACTGCTATTTCCATCCCCGGACGCCGTTACAGCGGACGAGTTGTGCGTACAAACAGACGATGAACACTATCATCAACATCACAACTATCAGTATCAGCATCACGATCATCAAGTAAAGGAACGTCAACCAACGCTCCATTTCATTTTGCTCGACGGGACTTGGCAGGAGGCGCGGAAAATGGAACGAAAGAGTGCCTGGCTGGCAGCACTACCACGCGTGCAGATCACCCCGAATACGGCCTCATCTTATCGGTTGAGACGCAACCAACAGCCTGACTCACTCTGTACGTTGGAGGTGGTTGCCAGCTTACTCGAACAACGCGGCGAGACCAAAGATGCTCAGGCATTAAAAGATTTTCTACATCTGTTTATGGATACCTTGCAAGCTGATAAAAGCAGATCCCCGGCCCGATTCGTTCAGCGGTAGCTGAACATCAGACCACCCTTGAGCTATGCCTCCGACCAATCATGTCATCATGGCGTTACACAAGATCTAACAAGCTTGATAACTGATCAATCTCGATATCCGGTAGTAACATCGCAGCCGATTCTGTGCGGATATTTTTATGTTGGTCATTCAACCAGCAGGCCGCGAACCCATTCATTTTTGCACCATAAACATCGGTCTTCAGGTGATCGCCGACATGCAGGATATGGCAAGCAGGCAGATCGAGTGCGCGTTGCGCTTTGATAAACAGATCGGGATAAGGTTTGGAAAATCCGTCAGGGCCGGCTTGCAGCGTTTGCTGAAAATAGTGTCCCAACCCAATTTTATGCGGATCGACATTGCCATTAGTCACGGAGATTAACGGGATTTGGCGGCTCAATAAAGTCAGAACACGATGTGTTTCTTCCGGCACATCCACCTGATGGCGCCAGTAGAACATTTCATTGATTGCATCTTCAGCTGCTTTACGAGCATCATCGGCTGCGTATCCCAACAGTATCAACCCCTGCATGACCTGTTCATAACGCCATTGCGTCACGTCATGCGCCAACTCAGGAGTTTGCTGCACGACTTGGGTTTTCAATTGCTTCCACCACTCAATCGGATGCAACGCACTGACCGGATGATTCAAATGCATCCAATCCAACATTTTACGTTCCAGTTGCCGAATCACCGGGACGTTATCGTAGAGTGTATCATCCAGATCAAAGGTCATCGCCTGAATCGAAGGGAGAGAGCGGTAATAAAACATGCACTATGGTTTCCGTTTTTTCTTAGCGCGGGGATGAGCCTGATCGTAGGCCTGCGCTAAATGCTGAAAATCGAGATGGGTATATATCTGAGTGGTTGAAATGTTTTCATGCCCCAATAATTCCTGTACCGCACGCAAATTGTGGCTTGACTCAAGGATATGGGTGGCAAAAGAGTGACGTAATTTATGGGGACTGATATGACTGGCGACCGACTGTTTCATCCCCCACTCTGACATCCGTTTCTGGACATTGCGATGCGAGATTCTCCTACCGCGACTGGAAACAAACAAAGCGGGTTCATCCTGATGAGCAAACTGCCCGCGCACGGCCATCCATTTTTTCACCCAAATCACAGCCTGGCCGCTAAACGGCACTTTGCGCTCTTTGTTACCTTTACCGATTACGCGGATTTCTCCCAGACCGAGGTGAATATCTTTCAAATTGACGCTGACCATTTCCGCCAAACGCAGACCTGCACCATACATCAGTTCCATCATAGCCCGGTCACGAATCGCCAGCGGATCATCGTCGTTTACTTCAAGTAACTGTGCGACTTCATCGACATCTAAATTTTTCGGCAGTGGTCGCTTCTTCTTCGGTGCCGAGACACCTTTGGCCGGGTTTGCGGTTAACGCACCCCTTAACACCATAAAATCTAGAAAACTACGCAATGCCGACAAGCGCGTCGCCAGACTACTGGCCTTGATGCCATCACGCATCCCTTTTGCTGCCAGTTGTCTGACCCATGCAGAATCCAATTGCTGCCAGTGTGTCACACCATTGTCAGCCAGATAAGCCGCCATCTGAGTCAGTTGTTGCCGATAGTTCTGACGGGTATATAGACTCAACCCCTTCTCACTTCTCAGATATTCATAGAAGCGCTGAAGGGGTTGCTGTAATTCATCCGGTAATCTCAGACTTTCACCATTCATATGACGAACTTATTCATCTCTGTGACTGACTCGTATCATACCCGTTTCCATGGCAGAACATGTAATAAATGGGTCAGCACCTCAGCCAGATAACGTAAGAACAATGTATCCATACTCGGCTGGAAATGGCCGCCATCTTCACTGGAAAAAGCCAGTATCCCATGCGTGTCTTTACTTCTGATCGGTAGCACGACGTAAGATCCGAACTCTGGCGCGCCGGAGTGTTCACCAAACAGACCATCGCGATCCGCTTTACGCATTCTGCCTAAATAAGCACTGTTTCCATTAAAATTGTTCGTAACAAAACGCTGCCAATAGACCAGATCCAAAGCGTATTGTGCCGGTACGCCTGACAGACGGATATGCGCTTTCAGTGATAACTGCACCGCTTTCCGTTCAATTGCCTCAACGACCTCACTCAGGTCATCGCACCGAAACATCTGTTCCTGCAAATCCATAAATGCATGAAGCGTCCGATCATTACTCGCTGCCAGAGACATCAAGGCGGTTATTTCTTCTTCAAGTTCTTCGATCCGGTGTCTCTGCCGATTCAACTGAATGTGAACCAAAGAAACCGCGCCAAGTTGCTGGTGCGGTAGTGAAAGGCGGTCAACCAATTCCGGGCGATTCATAAAGAAATCAGGATGATTTTGTAAATAATCAGCCACCACTTCGGCGGTTAACACATCATTTTCATTAATTTCAGTTTCAGTGTTTGACACAACAACCCTTTCTACAACGTTCTTCAATTATTTCAGCTGTTTTCAGCACGCAATCTGTCCATCATAAATATGTGTGGCGGGGCCAGTCATGTAGAGTGGTTGTCCCGGCCCCTTCCAGCAGATTTTCAGATCACCGCCCGGCAAATGGACTGTGACATTCTCTGCCAGTTGCTCTTGAATAATCCCCACGGCAACCGCAGCACAGGCGCCACTTCCGCATGCCTGTGTTTCACCGGCCCCACGTTCATAAACCCGTAGCCGGATTTCATTGGGGTTCACCACCTGCATAAAGCCGGCATTAACACGTTCAGGGAAACGTTCATGGGATTCCAGTAATGGCCCTAGACGCTCGACATCTGCGATATCGACATCCTCAACCGTGGTCACCACATGAGGATTCCCCATACTGACCGCGCCACAAAACAGGGTCTGTTCAGCAATGCGTAAAATATAGGTCTTTTCTGACTGCTTCGCCTTAAACGGGATTTTCGCGGGTTCAAATTCTGGCAACCCCATATTCACGGTAATCTGATTGTCTTCTTCGACATTCAGAATCATCTTCCCTTTCTTCGTGCTGACATGAATGCTGTATTTGTTCGTCAAACCTTTGAGTCGCACAAAACGTGCAAAACAACGAGCACCATTACCACACTGTTCAACTTCACTGCCATCCGCATTGAAAATCCGATAGTGAAAATCGGTTTCCGGATCATAAGGTGCTTCCACCAATAACAGTTGATCAAAACCGACACCCGTATGCCGATCCGCCAAGCGACGAATCAGATCCGGTGAGAAGAAAATATTCTGGGTAATACAGTCAACGACCATGAAATCATTACCCAAACCGTGCATTTTAGAAAAATGAAAATGCATAGTTTTTTTTACTCCGGTAAAACACTTTCCAAAGCCCACAAACTACTGAGAGGCTCGCGCTGGCGTACCAGATGAACCTGTTTTCCATCAACCATGACCTCAGCGGCGCGTGAACGCGTATTATAGTTTGATGACATGGCAAATCCGTAAGCACCTGCAGAACGAACCGCCAGAAGATCACCTTCCTCAAGCACAAGCTCGCGCTCTTTACCGATAAAATCACCGGTTTCGCAAACAGGACCCACTAAATCATAAACCAGCGCTTTTCCTTCCCGCGGGGTAACGGGAACAATTTTCTGCCATGCCTGATACAAAGCAGGACGCATGAGATCGTTCATCGCTGCATCAATAATCGCAAAATTCTTATATTCGGTATGCTTGAGAAACTCAACTTTAGTCAGTAGTACCCCTGCATTAGCGGCAATCGCCCGTCCCGGTTCAAACACCAGTTCCAAATCCTGATGATTTCCCAGACGTGCGAGTAAGGCTTTGGCATATTCGGCCGGCTGTGGTGGTGTTTCTGCATCATAGACCACTCCCAAACCACCACCGACATCTAAATGGCGAATGTGAATGCCTTCCGCTTTGAGCGCGTCGATAAGCGCCAACAGACGGTCCGTGGCATCAATAAAGGGGTCAATCTGAGTCAACTGCGAGCCGATGTGACAATCAATTCCATGTACGTTCAGATGCTCCAACTGGTGAGCTAAACGATAGACTTCATGTGCGCGGTCAAAAGCAATCCCGAATTTATTGTCACGTAATCCGGTCGAGATATAGGGATGTGTTTTGGCATCGACATCCGGATTAATCCGCAGAGACACCGGAGCTTTCACACCCAGCGACTGAGCCACGCGATTCAAACGATATAACTCGGATTCGGATTCAACATTGAAGCACTTAATCTTCAATTCGAGTGCGCGTTTCATCTCGGCTTCGGTTTTACCTACACCGGAAAATACAATTTTTCCGGGGTTTCCGCCAGCCGCTAAAACCCGTTCCAGCTCCCCTCCGGATACAATATCAAATCCAGAGCCGAGTCGAGCCAATACACTCAGTACACCTAAATTGGAGTTCGCTTTCACGGCATAACAAACCAGATGTGGGTGTGTGCCGACAGCCTGATCAAATGCATTCCAGTGGCGTTCCAGCGTCGCTTTTGAATAAACGTAAAGTGGTGTGCCATAGTCCTTTGCCAGTTCTGCGAGACGAACCTCTTCAGCCCATAGCTGTCCATCGTTCTGGTAATTAAAATAATCCAAAATATTTTCCTAATTATCAATGACTAAGGATTAAGGTTGTGATTGGTTTTGCGGTGTATCGTCCTGAGGCATATACAACGGTCCTGTCTGTCCACAACCTGCCAACGCTAACACGCACAGCACTAAAAGTGCAGTAAACTTTTTATTCATTTTGCATATATCGTGATTATTCATTCAATGCCCCCTATAATCGCACCAGATTCAGGAAAAGCAATAGGATGTGAGGATGAACGATACTGAATTCCACCAACTTGTTGATCAAATGCTAGAACAGATTGAGCAAATGATTGATGACTCAGGTGCTGATATTGATTACGAGACAAGCGGCAATGTCATGACACTGGATTTTGAAGATCGCAGTCAGATTGTGATCAATCGTCAGGAACCGATGCATGAAATCTGGCTGGCGTCCAAATCCGGCGGATTTCACTTTCAATATACCGATCAACAATGGATCTGCTCTAAAACGGGGCTGGAACTCATCGCTTTGCTCCGTCAGGAATGTGAGAAGCATGCCGGAGAGTCGATTGATTGGGATTGATACTGCAATAGCTGTCACATCAATTAACATCAGAGTCCTGCAGCTATTTCAGCTCTCGGGACTCTGAGCAATATCAGGTTCAGAAATTAAAAGACAAAGAGAAAAGAGCGTGCAACTGATAACCTTTCAGGCATTCACTGCCTTGGTCGGTGCAGCCCCTGAAGACGCATCACTGCGGTAAGGAATGATATAATTACTGCCGTCATCGGCGTAAATCACCTGATAATACTGCGGCAGGTTGAAGTTAATCAGTTTTGATGCCACGTTGTTTTCGTCCAGCATCGATGTATAAAAACCATTCAGACTGGAAATCATCTCATCTTTACTACCACTAAATTGATGGTAGACCTCAACACGATTCGATTCATCGAGAACATAGATATTAAAGCCGGTATCGCTATCTTCGAAGAAAAACTGAATGAGTCCTTCACTGGCAAAGCCATCAATCGCTTCAGGCAGATGATAATCCTGTTCCCGATCGATCATCATCAATGGCGAACCTTTGAGTTTGTTGGTCGAGATGCTGCGATAAAAATCGACTGAATTTTCCAATCGCTGAACAGAGACGCCCCGTCGTTCAAAAAACAGCCCGTACATTTGACGACCGACACGCAACGCTTTAAAACGGCGGCGCTTTTCCAGCTCGATTTCAACGGGTTTTAAACGTAAGTCGATACATTCGGCCAACAGCTGATAAATGGCATTACGGATCAACCCCCGCAAATTTTTACTGTAGCAAAACACGTCTACTGATTCTGGCGGTAGCGCATCCTGATGCATCTTGCACAATACCGTTTTGAGCGCATCAAGCATCGCCCCTTCCCCTTCGAAATGGAGGGTTCTGACTTCATGCCACGAATTACGGTAAACCAGATCAATACTTCCGACGAGACAACGCTGTTCCGGCCCGAAACTTAAAATATCAACCGTTTTTAAATCAACGCGGAGTGATTTTCCTGAAACCGCATAAGTTGGGTCTTGCTCAAAATTAATGAACATCGCCAACTGACTAATTTCACAAGGGCTGGCAAGTGCGTGCATGGTTGGACGACGTTTATGCAAGGAGAACGTATTCCGCAAATCACCAACCATCTGATAAAACTTATCGATATCGAGCTGAGCATCCTGAACAACGGCATGGAGCCTTGTTGATTCGGTGATCAAACCATTAAAGAATGCCCACGCGACTAACTTACTCAGATACTCATGATGTTCCAGATAATGCTGCCCCATCATCCGACGCGGCACTAACGGTTGTTTGTAGAGATACCAGCCAGCCGGATTACTGCGGTTCTGCTGCACTTCAATAAAGGTCAGATCAGACTCATGTAAATCAGGAGAAATCTGCGGATTAAGCAGCGTCACTTTGCCCGGAAGAATTTCAAAAGCAGCATACAGTTTGCGGGAAAGAATCGAAATATCCTGCGGACTAATGGAAGAGGTAATATCATTGCGTCGAGCGAATTGAATTAAATTACGGTAGCTTTGCATCAAAGCATCCAGCAATCCCGCATGCATGAAAGCGACTTGCTCGACTTTCCAGTTTCGCCGGTTATCCAGCTCAGCAATGACATCTGCCGACCACTGCCAGATGCGAGTCAATTCTTCCAGTGCCATCCGACGCCATGGGACAGAACCGGTACCGGGTTCACGAGACAATTTCTCATGGGTCTTCAGATAAAAACAACGCCGGACCAAATCCAATCGAGGCTGATCATTAATCCGTTCTAAATACCGGGTGACTTTTTCCAGCATCAGATAATAAGCATCCATCCCATACAGATCTGGCTCATGGGTAAAAAAGCGTCGTTTGGTATCAATACTTAAGAGTTGCGTATGCGGATATTCCCAAGAATAAGCTTCGAGTAAGATCGCTTTCAGTACCGACTTATACGGTGAATCGATACTTTTATACAACTGCCATAAACTGGCGCCGAAATATTCTTCAGCCGGAATATGATTGAGTCGGCCGAAATCAAACCATTCGCAACAGTTGATATAAGATTTACGACACAAATGGCTGACATATTCGTCATAGCACTCTTCCATTTCCGGTGGCACGATTTGCCACAAAAGACGTTTTCCGGCCATCCGCACCGCAGAACGGTAGAATTCATCCAGTAATAACAGGTGTTGCGAAGAGCCACAGTTCTCTCCCGTCATTTCATCGGATTGCTTACACCGGAAACGCTGCTCATCCATGATAAAAAAGTTGGCTTCAACACCTTGTGTCTTTGCCCAGTCCGTCAGCAACAAACATTTATTGGCCAGTTTTTCCCGTCGGCTGACACTCATCAGCGAAGAAACACACACCCAGATATCCAGATCACTGGAGGTACTCTGTCCGATAGAAGACGTACTTCCCATGGTGTACAAACCCTGAATCTCAGGCTCGCTTGAAATCGGGAGTCGCTGCCCCAACGCTAGTTCTGTATCGTGGATAAACTGTTGTTGTGCGTCATCCGCCTCAAAGCCCCACACACCGAAAGGCACATCTTGGTCATAATAACCGGGAACTAATGGATGATTGAATTGGAAGAATGCAGGAATTAAATGAAAAACACGACGACTTTGTAAATCCATTAACGCCAGCGCACGCTCGGTACGTTGCCGATTCAGATTATCTAATCTTTTGATTAAAGTCTCGGTGTATGTCTGCAAGGGGAATATCCTTGGTTGGCTCAAAACTCAACGAACTGATTGCCCTTTGTGCAAAATCGCCGTCAAAACGTGATCAATTTAACACTTTATCCATCAGTGGTAAAGATTTCTCTCCCGGATGCCCGTGTCGGCAATCCAGAGAATTTAGGGATACTTTTCGTTGATACATATCTCATTCAGATTATCGTGTAATCATAGCTCAAACTATAAACAAGAGCTACATCACATATTTTAAATTAGACTATGGTCGTATATCTCAAAATTTACAAGTTTTCCTGTGCACTTCTTCATGAATACACTTCTCTGCACCAAGTGCTATATTTCAATCGGTTAGGTGAACTTGGGGATCGAAAAGAACAGTGATAGGATGTGAGCTACCATTTTTCTCTGACCGACTCATAACATATGATTGATTCATCTCCGATTCGTATTGCTACCCGTAAAAGTCCGCTAGCCCTTTGGCAGGCCCATTATGTAAAGGATGCGCTTCAGGCTGCTCATCCGGGACTGGCCGTTGAACTGGTCACGATGGTGACGAAAGGAGATGTGATTCTGGACACTCCGCTGGCTAAAGTGGGCGGGAAGGGACTCTTCGTCAAAGAACTTGAAATGGCAATGCTCGATGGCCGGGCCGACCTCGCTGTTCATTCAATGAAAGATGTCCCGGTTGATTTTCCACAAGGATTGGGGCTCGTAACGATCTGTGAGCGGGGCGATCCGCGTGATGCTTTCGTCTCTAACCATTATGCAGCCTTCGATGAACTGCCCGAAGGTGCTATCGTCGGGACTTGCAGTTTAAGACGTCAGTGTCAGTTAAAAGCAGCCCGACCCGATATCGTCATCAAAGAACTCCGGGGTAATGTCGGCACACGACTCGGAAAACTGGATGCCGGAGAATATGATGCGATTATTCTTGCCGCTGCCGGTCTCAAGCGCCTCAATCTTGAAAACCGAATCCGGAGTTATCTGGCACCGGAGCAATCGCTGCCGGCGGTTGGTCAGGGAGCCGTAGGGATTGAGTGTCGGCTCGATGACGAGCGATTAATTGAGTTATTGAAACCACTCGGCCATCAGGAAACCACGGATCGAGTGCGTTGTGAACGCGCCATGAATACCACCCTTCAAGGCGGTTGTCAGGTGCCGATCGGTAGTTATGCGCTGCTGGAAAATGACCAACTCTGGTTACGGGCTCTGGTCGGTGAACCGGACGGCAGTCAAATCATTCGCGGGGAGATCAGAGGACATCGCAACGATGCAGAACAACTGGGAGAAACGCTCGCCAAACAACTCTTAGAGCGTGGCGCCCGGGAGATACTCACCAATCTCTACCATGAGCACGACTGATCATGTCGGTACTGGTGACCCGCCCCGGTAAACCGGGAGAAGCACTCTGCCGTCAACTTCAGGCCGCCGGTATAGCAGCGGTACATCATCCTTTAATTGATTTTCATGCCGGTTCGGAACTGGGACAACTGCCGGATCGGCTGAAACAGTGTGATCTGGTCATCGCCGTCAGTCAGCAAGCTGTCCTTTATAGTCAGGAATATCTCGACCGACATGGCGTTTCATGGCCATCTGATATTCGATATCTTGCCATCGGTCAAAAAACCGCACAGCTTCTAAGTAATTTTACCCAACAAACGGTAAACTATCCTGCGATAAGCGATAGTGAAAATTTTCTCTCTCTCCCCGAGCTTAGTGCACCTCTTGGGTTACGCGTTGAAATACTGAGAGGAAATGGCGGCCGGGATTTAATCGCCCAACAGCTAAAGTCTCAGGGAGCCTTGGTCAATTATTGCGAAGTTTATCAGCGAGAAATGCTCCCTTTTAATACCCGGGTTGCAGTTTCCGAATGGCAGGAAGCCGCAGTAAATAGCATCATCATCACCAGTGAGCAACAACTCCGGTTTTTCGTCACACAGCTCGCTGAACACGATGCGCCATGGTTATTCGAACAAACATTTTATGTCCCCAGTGAACGGATTGCACATGATGCACATTCGCTGGGAATCAAGCATACCATTGCTGTGGGTAGTGCCAGCAATTCAGACTTAGTGGCCGCAATTCTGGCCGAGAAGAATGACAGGAATCATGAATGACTGATACAAAAAAAGCCGTTACCCCAACCTCAGAAGATCAGCAACAATCCGCCACATCTTCTTCCGCATCAGCATCTAAACCAGAAGCAACCACACCTTCCGGCGCGAAATCAGAGCAAAAAACATCCGGATCGGGTGCAAGACTAAGTAAAATAGCCATCGTGCTAACCTTACTCACCGGTGGCGGGATTGCTGCTTATGTTCAGCAAACCATGCACGGCTATCAGGAACAAATCAGACAACTTCAGCAACAACTGAGTCAATCGGTTAGCCAGGTTGAAACGCAAGTAACTCAACTCAATCAAGACATCGATAAAAAAACGGCCACGGTCATCAATCAGGTTGATACAAATTTGGATCAACAGCAAAAAAGTATTGATAGCCTGCAACGTGCACTCGCTGATATCAAAGGACGTCGTCCTAATGACTGGCTGTTGGCTGAATCGGATTATCTGGTCAAACTTGCCGGTCGAAAACTATTTCTCGAACACGATGTCCTGACAGCAACCCACCTGATGGAAAGTGCCGATGAACGCATTGCTGCACTCAATGACCCGAGTCTGGTCTCACTGCGTCAGGCCATGGCAAATGACATCACCACACTGAAATCTCTCCCCTTGATCGATAAAGATGGTTTGGTACTGCGCCTCACCAGTCTGGAACAACTTATCGATAAACTGCCACTGGCAAACGCGATTCTTCCTGATGCACCACAAGAGCAAAAACCACAGGTCAGCGAAGATATCAGCCACTGGCAAGATAATCTGCTTACCTCTCTAAAGAGTTTTGCCGAGCAATTCATCACATTCAGAACCCGCGATGGTAACGTCATTCCGTTGCTGTCTCCGGAACAGGATTTCTACCTGAGAGAGAATCTGAAAGCCAAACTCGAGACAGCAATCAGAGCCGTCTATGACGAAAATCAGGAGATTTATACAACGGCTTTAACCACAGCCAATCAATGGTCTGTCTCGTTCTTGAACCCTGACAATGATCAGGTGAAACAGTTTAACCAAGCCACCCAATCCCTGAGTCAGAAAAAAATTACCATTCAATATCCGGTGAAGCTGGAATCACAACAACCGCTGACGGATCTCATTCATGAGCGGTTGCGTAAACAAGTTTCCGGTTTGATCAAGGAGGAAGAGTAATGATTCGAGCCATTTTTCTCTTCGCAGTCCTCGGTATCGGGTTATATGTCGGCACCCAATATTCCGGTCAACAAGGATACGTTCTGATTTCAATTGCGAACAAAACCATTGAAATGAGCGTCACTACGCTGATTCTGCTGGTCATCGCTTTACTGGCAGTTCTGTTCGGCATCGAGTTTTTGATCAAAAAGGCCCTGCATCTTAGTAGCAGCACCTGGAACTGGTTTGGTTCACGAAAACTCAAACAGTCTCGTCGGGATACCAACGAAGGGATCATCAAACTCATCGAGGGAGACTGGAAACAGGCCGAGAAAAAAGTCACCCGACTGGCAAAAAATCATGATATGCCACTGCTGTGTTATCTCATTGCCTCTGAAGCAGCACTTGAGCAAGGCAATCAAGAGAAACGGGATCACTACCTGTCTCTTGCCGCCAAACAAGAGAATTCAACACTAGCCGTTGAGCTCACCAAGGCAAAACAGTATACAAAAGAGCAACGTTATCAAGATGCACTCAACGTGTTGAGTGAACTGGCTATCCAGCACCCGGATAACCCTGTGGTCGTCAGTCTGCTGAAGACAACCTATCGCCATCTCCGGCAATGGCAACCACTACTTAGCCTGCTCCCGCAGCTCAGAAAGCTCAAATTGGCAAAAGAAGAGGAAATTACCATACTGGAAATTGAATCCCGCAGCCATCTCATGGAGCAAGCAGCGGCAATCCGCGGGAAAGAGACACTGACCGAATACTGGAAAGAGCTGCCCAAACGCCTGAAAAACACACCGGAACTGATAGTGTGCTATGTTCGTTTACTCCTGAAACATCAAGGCGATGAAGAAGCCTTTTCACTCCTGAAAGAACACATTAAGAAGCATCCGAACTCAAACAGTTATCCGTTACTGCCTGAACTCAAACTGGAGAGTCGCCAGCCGGTGATCAAACTGTTACAAGATGTCATTCGTAAAGATGAGCAACATGCAGAAGCTCACAGTGCATTAGGACAACTCTATTTTCAGGAAGAAAAATTACCGCTGGCACAAGGGCATCTGGAAAAAGCACTGCAAATCAGAAACAGCATCTCAGACTATCAGTTGCTTGCTCAGGTTCTGGAGCAGCAAGATATGTCTCAGGCAGCACACCATGTCAGTAAGAAAGCACTCTCACTGATTGAGCCGACCTCTTAACCATAATGACTTGAATCCTGTTATTGCTTGAATCATATCGCTGTTTAGCTAAGCCACTGACAAAAAAGCCAGCATCTGCTGGCTTTTTATACTTTGATATCAGTACGGTATGCTTGTTACGCAGACGCAATCGGCGCAGAGCAAAATAAAATCATATCACCCGGGAAAACTGCTGCTGTCTTGCTTTTTCACGCAGATAGCGATCAAAGCACATACAGATATTACGAATCAATAGCCGGCCTTTTGGTGTCACCGTCAACTGCTTATCACTGACTAAAACCAACCCATCTGCGATGAAATGTTCCAGTAGTGCTAAATCTGGCTGGAAATACCGATCAAAGTCGAGCTGATGAGTGCGCTCGATCTGAGTTTTATCGAGGGTAAAATTACACATCAATTGTTTAATCACATCCCGGCGGGCTAAATCATCTTTATCCAACGCCACTCCTTTCCATAATGCATGACGCTGATGATCCACCTGCTGATAATATTTCTTCAGCTCTTTCTGGTTCTGAGCATACGCATCACCGACCATAGATATCGCTGACACCCCAAAACCAATCAGATCGCAATCGCCATAGGTGGTATACCCCTGAAAATTACGATGGAGGCAACCTTCTCTTTGCGCAATCGCAAGATCATCTTCGGGCAGCGCAAAATGATCCATACCGATAAACTGATAACCGGCATCGGTCAGTGTCTCAATGGTCATCTGCAAGATTTCCATTTTTTCTTGCGCCGTCGGCAGAAAATCTTCTTTAATTTTCCGCTGTGCAGCAAACAATTGCGGCATATGCGCGTAGTTAAAAATGGATAACCGGCCCGGTTTCATTTCCAGAACCCGGTTTAAGGTTCGAGCAAATGAATGCGGTGTCTGCTTGGGCAAACCATAAATCAGGTCAAGGTTGGTCGAACGGAAACCCAATTCTCGGGCGCGTTCTGCCAGAGCGAAGATGAAAGTTTCATCCTGAATGCGATTGATCAGTAGCTGTACTTCTTTGTTGAAATCCTGCACTCCGATACTTAAACGGTTAAAACCTTCTTGGTAGAGGTGGTCCAAGATATCCAGTTGTATCTCGCGCGGATCAACTTCAATACTGATTTCAGCCTCAGGCTCAAAATCAAACTCCTGTCGGATCAGTGTCATCAAACGGGTAATTTGGGGAGCAGTCAGAAATGTCGGGGTTCCACCACCGAAATGAAGCTGAACCACACGGCGACCCGCTAACAGAGACGCACGCTGACGAATCTCAAGCTCCAGCATATCCAGATACTCATCCGCTTTATGGGAATGACGCGTGACAACCTTGTTACAACCGCAGTAGTAACACAGCTTGTGGCAGAAAGGGATGTGGATATAAAGAGAAAGCGGACGGTCCGGATACTGGGCACAAGCCATATCAAAGTCCGCAATCGTAAACGCTTCATGGAATTCGACGGCTGTCGGATAAGAGGTATAACGAGGCCCGGAGTAATTATATTTATCCAACATTGCCTGATCCCAGACAACCTGCTGACGAGATACCTGCTGAAACATATTTATCTTTCCGAATGCGTCGATGAACCCCTATTTTGCCACACTGCGATACTGACAACTCAGGCAGCAAAATAGAAATCCATGATTATTGTGTGAAAGTGCTACAGAGATCACCGAATGAACCACTGCAATACTCGAGATTTAAATCATTTGAACCTGAATTTGTTGGTTTAATGGCTGAATCATATCCTTCAGCTTGGTCAGCTCTCGGACAATATCATCCTCCAGCCGATTTTCAGCTTTCATCCGTTCCAGATTTTGCTGCATCCGTTCTTTTTTGGGCATCTCTTGCCGGGCCTCACCACGAGGCATATCTTTGACGATATGATAAAGCTCTGAAATCGCTGGAAATTGTTTTTCAAAATCAATTCGCTGCTCACCCTGAACGTAGTCCATGATGCAATAAACACGAATGCTGATTTCCGAAAGATCACATTGACCTTGAATGCCGACCATACAGAGTGTGTTTACGTTCTCGAAAATATTTGCATTTCTCTTCTCAATCTCCAACTCCCGATGCTTGGCAACCAACGCTTTCTGCTGCTTCAACTTCACCAGCAGATACCCGGCATAAATCGCCAGACCGGCAACAATCAGACACCCAACAATCACGAGTACAGTCAGATTCATATGTCACTCCTATTGCTGAAAATCATCCGGATCGAATCCGGTAAATTTCTTCAGAAGTTCGTCATCCGATGCGCCCTGCTTTGATTTCATCACCGGAGACTCGGATACCTCGTCATCACTCTCTTCATCAACCGGATTCTCTTCATCAAATAACCCTAGCTGTTTCATCAGCTGTTCGATGCGATCGAGCTTTTCATCAACATACTGTTGCAAACCGGCACCCAACTTTTCTCCCCGATCTAACCGGGCAAGCAAAGCATGAAGCTGCGCATCATTTTCGAGCAAAGCCAGCTCTTGTTCAGCTTGGTCTTGCCGTTGCTTAGCAATGACTTTTGGCTGGGTTTCTACGACGAGCGGAATTTTTTTCTTACTCCCCAGACGAGGATCCTGCGCTTGCGAAGTGCTTAACCGACGTGTATTGCCGGACTCTTCTGAATGACGGCTGCCGGTTTTCAAGCCTTTTCTCTTTTTCAGCTTCTTGCGCAAACGCCCTTCGACATCTGTCTGAGAACGCTGACGAACGACAACAACGTCTGAATTCCCAGATGATCTTACTTTCTTCTTACGGCTCATTACTGGCTTTTCCTCAGTAAAATTACATCACTACCGATAAATTCAATTTCGAGAGCATCCCGTTCTGCTAAAAAACTGAAAGTCTCTCGGCTAAAAAAGCTTACATGGGTGAGATCATTTTTATAATGCCACCTTGTAAACGCGTCCAAATTTTTAACTAATTTGGTCATGATTCCGATATATCCCCCCGGCTTCACCAAGGACAACCACTGTTGCCACACTTGGCCCGGAGCATGTAAGTGTTCAATCACTTCAGTTGCGGTCATAAAATCATATGTTGATTCTAACACCGTCTGCTGTGGGAAATAAAAGACATCATATACAGCCATCCGAAACCCGAGCTCTTCCATCATTAAAGAGAGCGTCGGCCCGGGGCCACATCCAAAATCTAACCCGTGAGCACCAGGAGCAATCCGTTCCGCCAACGGCACCGTCAGGCGGGACAAAAATCGCCGATATCCCATATCAGATGGATCATTCTCATGCAGATCATAGATGGATTTTTCGGATTCTGCATCCAGATGAAATGCAGGTGCGACACTCACCAAATGACATTGGTGGCATTGCCAATAGTCGCGACGTTTATCCCGATGATAAATCCCCAGCGATTCAGCACCGCACAGTGGACATGAGATCATATGGACTCTCCTTATTACGGGATGCGCAACATACCAGAAACTCACCCGATAGTGGAGTATTTCAGCTGATTTTTTCTTCAGCGGATAGACGTGATGGCTTTCAGTTCGATCAAAAAAGAGAGATAAAAAAAGCGACAGAATGACCTGTCGCTTTCTAAACAGTCACCGTAGTGACGGAAACTATTCTGGCACATAGAGATGCGCACAATATTCCTTTTGTTTTTCGTGCTTTCCTTGCAAAAACGTTGTTGTTCGTCATCAATCCTGATGAATTTTCACTGTCCCTGAAAACATCATTGTAACGAAGCTCTTCCGTAGCTTGGTTCCATTACATCCCCCACTCCATAGGGCCAAGCAGATCATCCTTATCAGACAAACATCCTGTTTGTCAGTCACTTCAGAATGAGCGATTCATCCCTGAAGCAACGATTAAACTTTACGCTTTATCCCGATAGACACAACCCATCAAAAAATGATTCAGATCACATTCCACATGCAATATTAAAAATAATAATAAAATCATAAAATTAAAATCATTCTCAGTGTAATCATCGGGTTATCTATAGCGGATCTCTCACAATCTATATAGAAAAAAAGGAACATACCGAGCCGGAGAGAGCTCAGTCCCCGTCAAGCCAATGGCTCCAGGCAGCCCATCACACGACGAATTCCTGCCCATCGCTCATGATGATAATGTTCCAGATTCTGGCAGGAGTCGTGTATAATCGCCAGTCCCGTTGAATCAGGGGGCGTTTCGCAGAGACCTTCTTTCAGGTTATTGCTGTGATACCATTGCATTCCGGCAAATGATTCATCAACAGCAGACAGTTACCATGGAGTCTACCTTGAGTGTAAAAATCCACTATCAAAATACGCATTTTATTACCAGTGCCCCAGATATCCGCCACTTGCCGGAAGATGAAGGCATTGAGGTCGCGTTTGCCGGGCGCTCCAATGCAGGAAAATCCAGTGCTTTGAATCGTTTGGCGAATCAAAAAAACTTAGCCAAAACCAGTAAGACACCGGGGCGAACTCAGTTAATCAACCTCTTTCAGGTCACTGATGGCTGCCATATTGTCGATCTGCCGGGATATGGATTTGCTCAAGTCCCACCGGAACTCAAGAAAAAATGGCAAAAAGCACTCGGAGAGTATCTGCAAGCACGCCAATGTTTAAAAGGACTGGTGGTTTTGATGGACATTCGCCATCCCATGAAGGATCTGGATCAACAACTGATCTATTGGGCAGTGGAAAGCAATATTCCGGTTCAGGTTCTGCTGACCAAAGCCGATAAACTGAAAAGTGGCGCAAGAAAAGCACAAGTACTGAAAATTCGTGAAGCGTCACTGGCATTCTGTGGTGATGTGAGTGTCGATGCTTTTTCCTCGACGTCAGGGCTGGGTGTTGATGTCCTACGCCAAAAACTTGATAGCTGGTATGCACCAGCGTTTGCCCCTCAAGATGATGAGCAAGATAGTGATACTAACAACAGTGAGTCCAATCACTAATACCAAGCGCTCAGTGCTCCGGAAGAAAGGGAACCACCCATGCTTTTCTTCCGGGCATAAAAAACCCCGCCATCCTGGCAGGGTAATGGGAGAGATAATGAACTTCTTCTAATTGTTTTGTTTTTGTGCCCTTACAAGCATCGTTGAATTCATCTGATTTTTCAATCCCTCCGCTCCAAAACGCCACAGACCACAAAACAAATGTAATATTTTGAAATATATACATATTAACCAAACTGTAACACTTTATTTTTTTAGTGAAATAACTATTTTGTGAAGGGTAATTAATTACAGAATCGTTACATTACTTCATTTGAGAATTTTCATATCCCAGAAGAAAAACCAAGAATTTTATCAACGATTTGTAGTATAGATGCCGTGAAGTGAGCGGTGAATGCGAAAAGAAATTCAGATTTTATTGATGAATAACATAAGTTTAACACAATAAAAAACGCCCCAGTCAAAAACTGACTGGGGCGGCTGAAACAGCCTAATCCAATAACGTGAAACAAAAGGTCTGAAAGATAGAACATCTTACCTCTGTACCCTACGTCATTAAATGTACAATAAACTGATGGAAAAGAAAACCCATTCTGTAGTTTTTTTTCACTTATTTTAAATCAGACAACATAAGAAACTGATATTTTGTTACTTTTTTTATGTAAAAAAAAAGCTGACACTTGTGCGCCAGCTCATAAAATTCATGCCATTTTGGTCAAAAAACCCGATTTAATGGGCCTGTTCCCAACTATCACCCCGACCAACCTCTGCAACCAAAGGCACACGAAGGGTCGCAGCGGACTCCATGAGTTTTTGTATTTTACTTTCAATTTCGGTCAGAGATGACTCTTGGACTTCAAAAACCAGTTCATCGTGCACCTGCATCAGCAGGCGGACTCTCCCTTGACCTTCTTGCTCGATCCAGGCATCAACCAATAACATGGCTTTTTTGATAATATCTGCTGCTGTCCCCTGCATCGGGGCGTTGATCGCAGCACGTTCCGCAGCTTTTCTCCGCATCCCATTACCGGAACGAATTTCCGGCAGATGTAAACGACGACCAAATAGTGTTTCTACATAGCCCTGCTCGCTTGCTTGTGCACGCGTATCTTCCATATACTGCATCACGCCGGGATAACGCTCGAAGTATTTCTCCATATAAGATTGGGCTTCATGGCGTGGAATACCAAGCTGCTTGGCCAGACCAAATGCACTCATCCCATAGATCAACCCGAAGTTAACGGCTTTGGCGCGACGACGCTGTTCACCGGAGACCTGTTCGAGCGGAATCCCTAAAATTTCCGCAGCCGTGGCGGCATGAATATCTTTCCCTTGTTGGAAAGCATCCAACAGTGATTGATCGCCAGACAAATGCGCCATAATTCTCAACTCAATCTGAGAATAGTCGATCGCGACAATCTTCCAGCCGGGTTCGGTCACAAACGCCTGCCGAATCCGCCGACCTTCTTCATTCCGCACCGGAATATTCTGCAAGTTCGGATCGGTCGATGAAAGCCGTCCGGTTGCTGTCACAGCCTGATGATAAGAGGTATGCACACGCCCCGTAACCGGATTAATCATTTTCGGCAACTTATCCGTGTAAGTCGATTTCAGTTTCGCCAGCCCCCGATGTTCCAGAATGACCTTCGGTAACGGATAATCCAGCGCCAGCTCCTGTAACACTTCTTCATTGGTCGATGGCGTTCCCGAAGGTGTTTTTTTCACCACCGGCAGCCCCATTTTTTCAAAGAAGATCTTTTGGAGCTGCTTCGGCGAGCTCAAGTTAAATGATTCTCCGGCAATCTCAAATGCCTTGCGCTCCAATTCTTCTAAACGCTGGGCGATTTCCTGAGACTGAACATTCAAACGCATATCATCGATATGAACGCCGGTTCTCTCCATTCTTGACAGCACGGGCACCAGTGGCACTTCAATCTCTTGATAGATGCGTAATAGCGCTTCATTCTGTTCCAGATTTTCCATCAAACGATGGTGCAACCGAAGCGTAACATCCGCATCTTCTGCCGCGTAAACACCGGCTTGTTCCAAATCGATTTGGTTAAATGTCAGCTGATTTTTACCCTTGCCGGCAATTTGTTCGAATGAGATACAACTATGTTGCAGGAAGCGTAGCGCCAGACTATCCATATCATGCCGTCCGCCGACACTGTCATACACGTAAGAAGCCAGCATGGTATCATGCGCAATCCCGCGTAATTCAATGTCATAACGGGCCAGAATACTCATATCAAATTTCAGATTCTGCCCGACTTTGTGACTATGTTCATCTTCCAGAATCGGCTTAAGCTGAGCCAATACCCAATCACGATCCAACTGTTGCGGCGCATCCATATAGTCATGAGCAACTGGCACATAGGCCGCTTCACCTTCGGTGATCGCAAATGACACCCCGACCAGATTGGCCGTCATATAGTCCAATCCATCCGTTTCGGTATCAAAAGCAAACAAAGATGCATTTTTTAGCTTGTCTAACCAAGCCATAAAATCAGCTTCATTCAAGACGGTCTGATACTGGCTGCGATCAATATTGACCGCCGATGTATCCATCGTCACCGCAGCCGCATCAGATGCCTGATTCATTTCAGGACTTCCCTCCGGGCTTTCAAGCAACTCATTCAACCAAGATTTAAATGTCAGTTGTCCGTATAACTGAATCAGATCTTCGCGGTCTGCCGGACGTTTGACTAAAGTATCGAGCGTGTCTTCCAGCTCAACATCCAATTTAATTGTCGCGAGTTGGTAAGAAAGCCACGCATTGTCTTTATTCTCTTCCAGCTTCTTCGCCATTGTCTTGGAACCGCGGAATCCCAAATCAGCAATCTTATCCAGATTCTGATAGAGTTCTTCCAGACCGCCGATCCCCTGAAGCAATGCAGTCGCCGTCTTTTCACCGACTCCCGGAACGCCCGGAATGTTATCAACTTTATCGCCCATCAATGCCAGATAGTCGATGATCAGTTCCGGAGGAATACCGAATTTCTCTACCACACCCTCGCGATCCATCACGACATTCGTCATGGTGTTAATCAAGGTAACGTTATCATTCACCAATTGCGCCATATCTTTATCACCGGTGCTAATCAGCACCGGAACGCCGGCATTGGCAGCTTGTATCGCAATCGTACCGATCACATCGTCGGCTTCCACCCCTTCTATTGCGAGTAACGGTAACCCCATAGAATGAATAATCTTGTGCAGCGGCTCAATCTGACAACGTAATTCATCCGGCATCGGTGGGCGGTGGGCTTTATATTCTGCATACATCTCATCGCGGAATGTCTTGCCTTTCGCATCAAACACAACCGCGATCCGATCCGAAGGATACTGACGCATCATGCTGCGGATCATATTGATGACACCATAAACAGCATTGGTGGGGATTTCACCATTACTCATGGTGCTTGGATAGGCATGGAATGCACGGTAAAGATAAGAAGAACCGTCAATCAGAATGAGCGGGTTATCAGGAATATGGGCCATAGTTTTTTGGTATCCGGATGTGGAGGTCTCAACATTATCTGCTTAGAATGCCATGAGTTCCCTGAGGATTCCATGTTCTACCGAGTTTTTGCCGAAATCCAATACGATGAAAATTCACAGAAGAGACGTCACATTGTGGATAAGTCTGTTCATAGTTTTATTTACACTGATATAAAACCGACAAAAATAACTAAAAATACAATTATAAATATTTGATATTTAATAATTAAATAAAAGATCTGTGTAAAAAAACATGATCTTTTCGGGATCAACCATTGTGGAAAAGTATATCGTTCTGTTAACAAAAACGATCTCGCTGAAAAAGAAAAAGCGACACCCGAAGGATGTCGCCTAGCATAAGCAAGAAAGTGATACGTGTGACCAAATCGCTTTCTTATAAAGCTATAAATACACTGGAAGCAATGTGAGCAATGTCGTGTCAAAAAGAAGAGTGCAAGCCCGTAAACACCATCGCATTGAGTAACAAACATAAATCGTGCTACATCTCAGCGCTGTGGTGAACTTCCTCATTCCCTAAGACGAGTGTAATAATAATTATTCTCATTTGATTGGTCAAGCCCTAAATGAGAAAAAGTCTCATTTATTTCTCACAAATACTGTAACTCATTCATAAATAAAATAATAAAGGCTGGCGATCGCCAGCCTTACATCCGTTTCTTAACGTAATGAGAGCATTCATATCAATTTTACTGATGTTTCTTCAGTGCTGCGACCCGCGCCGCTTGCTCTTCAGCAAGCCACTCGGCAACATCCTTGGCAAAATAGGTCAGAATACCGTCCGCTCCCGCGCGCTTAAAGCAAAGCAATAATTCGATAACGGTCTCTTTTTCTTTTAGCCAGCCATTGAGAAAGGCCGCCTTATGCATCGCATATTCACCGGAAACCTGATAAGCAAATGTCGGCACCTGAAGTTCGGTTTTAACGCGACGAACGACATCCAGATATGGCATCCCCGGCTTCACCATGACCATATCGGCACCTTCACCAATATCTAACGCCACTTCCTGTAACGCTTCATCACTGTTCGCCGGATCCATCTGATAGGTTTTTTTATTGCCCCCTTTCAGATTACTTGCTGAGCCAATCGCATCGCGGAAAGGGCCATAATAACTCGATGCATATTTTGCAGAATAAGCCATGATCTGCGTATGAATATGCCCGGCTTCCTCAAGCGCATCACGAATCAGACCAATCCGGCCGTCCATCATATCGGAGGGGGCAACCACATCCGCACCGGCTTCAGCATGAGATAACGCTTGTTTGACGAGCACTTCGGTCGTCACATCGTTGATCACATACCCTTGCTCATCAATAATGCCATCCTGACCGTGGGTGGTATATGGGTCCAATGCCACATCGGTAATTACCCCGATTTCCGGAACATGTTCTTTCAAGGCACGAACCGCCCGTTGAATCAGACCTTCAGGGTTGTACGCCTCAGCAGCATCAATACTTTTCGCATCCTGAGTGATAAAAGGAAACAACGCGATAGCCGGTACACCAAGGCTCGCAAGATACTGTGCTTCTTCAAGGAGAACATCGATCGATAAACGATCCACACCCGGCATCGATTCAACAGGCTCACGACGATCTTTGCCCATCAACACAAATACCGGGTAAATCAGGTCACTGACTGACAACTCATTCTCCGCGACTAAGCGACGGCTAAAATCATGCTTACGCACACGACGCATACGACGACCGGGAAACTGACCTACGATAGAAACTGACACATGGAACTCCTTTTTGATATTTGTGATGCACCGCATCAAGGTTCGCCACATACTGTACATGTAACAAACGGACGAAACGAACAGCGCTTATCATGAACCGTCGCTCAACAGCGAGAGAGCTCTGAAGAAAAGTACATTGCGACCCGAAACTGCGACTTTCACAACACGAATATGACCTTCTCATCCGACAATACAGCGCTTGAGAAAACACAGTATTGTCACGGGTAGTGCGCTGAAATCATACCATTGTCCAACTGACACGCCATGTCTATTGAGATAAAAATTCAAAAAATGATCTCAAGGCGACGATCTTTTATAATGCTTCTTTCAACCCATGACCGGAAAAACCCATGATTGACACGCACGCCCATGTTTATGCCCAAGAATTTGACCATGACCGAGAAGACGTGATTCAACGTGCTTTAGCACAAGGTGTCGATATGATCTGCATGCCGAATATCGATCTCGACTCTATCGATCCGATGCTGGCAACCGAGGCCGCCTACCCTGACATCTGTCGTTCCATGATGGGATTACACCCTTGCTACGTGGATCAACATGTTCATCAGACACTCGATATCATTCATGGCTGGTTTGATAAACATGATTTTATCGCCGTCGGTGAGATTGGTATCGATCTGTACTGGGATACAACCTATCAGGCCGAACAAGAAACCGCTTTTCTTACCCAGCTCGACTGGGCAAAAGAGAAAAAGCTCCCGGTGGTGATTCATACCCGTAATTCAATGCAAGAAACCATTCAACTGCTGGCTCAGGCCCAAGATGGCTCTCTGCAAGGCGTATTTCACTGTTTCGGTGGCAGTATTGAAGAGGCCAAAGCCATTCAGGATTTAGGCTTTCATCTCGGCTTAGGCGGTGTCACGACGTTTAAAAATAGCGGGATGGATCAAGTGGTTCCTCATCTGGATATGCGGCAAATCATTCTGGAAACCGACTGCCCTTATCTGGCACCGGTGCCGCATCGGGGAAAACGCAATGAACCGGCCTATACACACATTGTCGCCCAGCGAATTGCCGCACTCAAAGAGATCTCGCTTGAAGAAGTGGACAGACTGACCACCGACAATGCGAAACAGTTATTTCAATTGCTTTAAACGAGTTTCTTTAAACGAGTTGCTTTAAACGAACCGCTTTAAACGATGAGTCAGCCATCTCTACTGCGAGACTGCGAGTGATCTGATGCTGTCTTGCAATAAAACCGGGCACAAAAAACACCGACTTCAAATAGTAAACAGATGGGAACAGCCAGTAACGTCTGAGAAATGATATCCGGCGGGGTCAACAACATCCCGACCACAAATGCTCCGACAATAATGTAAGGTCGTTTTTGCTGCAGTGCTCTTGGTGTTGTTGCACCCGTCCAGCAAAGCAACATAATTGCCACCGGCACTTCAAACGCAATCCCGAACGCTAAAAATAGCGCCAACACAAAATCAAGATAGCTGGCAATGTCGGTCGCAAAAGCAACCCCGTCCAGTGAAATCGCAGTAAAGAAGCCAAAGATTAAAGGGAAAACGACAAAATACGCGAATGCGACCCCACAATAAAACAGGATTGAACTCGACAATATCAGCGGCACCACCAGCTTGCGTTCATGTTTGTACAATCCCGGCGCAACAAAGGCCCAAATCTGATACAGCAGATACGGCACGGTGATCAACAGGGAAACAACCAGTGTCAACTTTAGCGGGGTAAAAAAGGGCGAAGCAACATCGGTGGCAATCATGGTTGCGCCTGCGGGTAACCGCTCAACTAAAGGCCGGGCAATAAACTCATAGATATGATTCGCAAAGTAGACTAAACCGAGAAATACAGCGATAACCGCCACGATGCAACGTAATAATCGGTTACGTAACTCGAGCAAGTGACGAATTAAAGGTTGGGTTTGCTCAACAGACGACATATTGACTCCATATCGCGTCAGGAACAGATTACGTCAGAAAAACCAATTTAAGCAACATGCGCATCATGGCTATTTCGACGACTTATTTCGACTGTTTCTCTGCTCGGTCATCATGCGTTGACGGTTGCTCAACGTCACATGTGGTGGTATCCACAGATTGATGCGACTGATGTAACTCAGGAAATGGTTCGTTCACTTTGGTTTGCTCAGCTTGTCGATGCTTGTCTTTGAGTTCTTGTATCTGTAACTCTTGAGACAATTCATGCTGCACACTGTTAGCGATCTTTTTCACCGACGCAACCATACGGGCGATACTTCGAATCGCATGTGGTAAGCGCTCCGGCCCCAAAACAACCAGTGCAATCACCGAGATTAATACCAGCTCCCAAAAACCGATATCAAACACGCCGAACTACTCTTTGTCTTGATGGTTCTGCGTAGAAGACGCGGATTTCTGTTGTGATTGCTCCTGCTTTTCACGCTTCGCTTCTTCAGGCTCTTCATCCATCGCTTTTCTAAAGCCTTTCACGGCACTGCCTAAGTCACTGCCCATGCTCCGCAATTTTTTCGTGCCGAACAGTAACACCACAATGGCCGCAATAATCAGTAATTCCGTAATACCAATACTACCCATATCACTATCCTTTTATGCTTCGCCAAACCGCTCAGCAGATACGTTTACCGACGGTAGAACATCCAACTGATTAACCAAGACATACCGCCGACCACGGCTGTACTGATTGACAAATGCGGCTCTTGCCCATTCGCCAAAAAGACCGCCGAACAGATCAGTGCAGTTGCCCCAATCCCTAAGAAAAACTTGCCCCGGGCCTGATCCCGTTTCACCTGACGATAATCCTGATACAGTGCATTGACCCGTTGATTCATCACGCGTCCTTGCTTGAGACTTTCGTAGACCAGTTCAGGCAACTCCGGCAGCTTTTCCACCCAGAATGGTGCCTTTTCACGGATAGACCGCAATACCGCGCCCGGCCCAACCTGATCAATCATCCAGCGTTCCAGAAACGGCTTGGCCGTTTGCCATAGATCAAGTTGAGGATATAACTGCCGCCCCAAACCTTCCACATACAATAACGTTTTTTGCAACAGTACCAGTTGCGGCTGGACTTCCATATTGAAGCGACGCGCCGTGTTAAATAAGTTCAGCAGCACATGACCGAATGAAATCTCACACAACGGCTTGGCAAAAATCGGTTCGCACACAACCCGGATGGCACTTTCGAATGCATCAATATCCGTATCATATGGTACCCAACCCGACTCGACATGGAGTTCGGCAACACGCCGATAGTCACGATTGAAAAATGCCAGAAAGTTTTCTGCCAGATAGCGTTTATCTTCTTTGTTTAGCGTTCCGACAATACCGCAATCCAACCCGATCCACTGCGGATTTTCAGGATGAGCCGGCTGGACAAAGACATTACCCGGATGCATGTCGGCATGGAAAAAACTGTCTCTGAACACCTGCGTAAAGAAAACACTGACACCACGTTCCGCCAGCAACTGCATATTGGTGCCGTTTGCCTCTAGTGCCTCAATATCCGAGACCTGAATCCCATAGATGCGCTCCGAGACCATCACGGTTTCATTACTATATTCAGAAATTACCTCCGGAATATAGAGTTCTTCACTGCCCTCAAAATTACGTCGCAACTGAATCGCATTCGCAGCTTCCCGACGTAAGTCTAGTTCATCCTGCAATGTTTTCTCATATTCCCGCACCACTTCAACCGGCTTTAAACGCCGTGTTTCGGGAAGTGCTTTCGCAACGAGACGAGCCATCCGATACATCAGTTTGATATCCGCGGCAATCACCGGCTTGATATCAGGACGAATCACTTTGAGTACCACCTCACGGCCGTTGGATTTCAATGTTGCGGTATGCACCTGAGCAATCGATGCAGAGGCCAGCGGTTCAACCGAAAAGTCATCGAACCAAGTCTCTACCGCACCGCCCAACGCTTTTTCAATCTGTTGCTTCGCTAAATGACCATCAAATGGTGAGACTTTATCCTGAAGCAGCGCCAGTTGATCCGCGATATGCGGGGGGAACAGATCCCGTCGGGTAGACATCATCTGACCAAACTTAATCCAGACCGGCCCCAGCTCCTGAAGCGCCAAACGCAAGCGCTCTCCTAACGGTTTCTCCGGATAACGATTCCGCAGCCAGAACAGCGATTTTCGAGCTAATAATGGTGCTCGGAACAAGTGATGATCAGGAAGGAATTCATCAAGACCATATTCCAGCTGCACCTTGATGATACGATACAACCGCCTGATTTCTGTTGGCGTCATAGTTTCTCCGTCAGCATAGTTTCTCCGTCAGAGACTGAATCCGACTTTCAAGTCGGGATAACTGACTGTTTACTTCATCAACCCGATCACAAAAATCAGCCACCTCAAGCGGGCCAGGAGCAATACGCCACTCTTCCGTTAAAATCTGTGCAACATGGGATTGGTGACGCTGATGTTGTGTTTGCAGGAAATGACTCAAATCTTTGGCAGCCTGTGTCACCGTATGCGCGACAACATCCCCGCTCAGGCGTGATAACCACTCTTCCCAATCCGGCTTACAATCCGTCATCAGTTGCGAAAACTTCTGAGCCAGTTGGATATCACCTTCCAGTATCAACTTATCCTGTTTGATCAGTTGCGTGATGTTTGCCTGCTCTCGTAACTGCGGCAAAATCGATAATGTCAGAGACAAATAACAATCAGGTGTCCCTTCGTATCGCGCTAACACATCAATTTGCTGGCTGAAAACAAACGTCAGGGTTTGATCGAGCTCTTTCAGATGAACCTGAATCACATTGCCTTTCAGGCGAGCAAGCTGACGAATCAGAACAGGATCATCCTGAATCAGTCGGTTCAGGATGGTTTCAATCGTTGCGGTCAGTAAAGGTGCAAATGGCATAGGAACCGCCTTGTCAGAATTTATAACCACGGTGAAGCGCCACAATACCCGCGGTCAGATTGTAATAACTTACTTGCTCAAAACCGGCATCAGCCATCATCCCTTTTAACGTGTCCTGATCCGGATGCATCCGGATTGACTCAGCAAGATAACGGTAACTGTCAGCGTCGTTGGCGATGAGCTGGCCCATCTTCGGCAGGAGATGGAACGAATAGGTATCGTAGATTTTGGATAACGGCTCGAACACCGGTTTGGAAAATTCCAGCACCAGCAGACGTCCGCCGGGCTTCAGTACCCGAAACATGGAGCGCAACGCTTGATCTTTATCCGTAACATTGCGCAGGCAAAAGCTGATTGTAATGCAGTCAAAATAATTATCGGGGAACGGCAACTCTTCCGCATTCGCCTGAACATAATGCACATTGCCGATAATGCCATTGTCCCGCAGCTTATCCCGACCGACACATAACATTGAATTATTGATATCCGCCAGCACGACATGCCCGTTATCACCAACTATCCGTGAAAATTTTGCTGTCAAATCGCCCGTACCACCACCGAGATCCAGAATTCGCTGTCCGGCACGGACACCACTGCAATCAATCGTAAATCGTTTCCATAGTCGGTGAATCCCACCGGACATCAAGTCATTCATGATGTCATACTTCGCTGCGACAGAATGAAAAACTTCTGCCACTTTATGCGCTTTCTCCGCTTTGGCGACGGTTTCAAAACCAAAATGGGTGGTTTCTTGATTTTCTGCCATTTTTTCAGATTGCACGCCTTTACCTACCTTGCATGATCGAATATAAGCCACACATCACACGACCACATCATCCATCATGCTGAATAAACAGATGCTTGATAAACCCATGTGACTGACTGATTGGTTGCGCTAGTTTACTGTATCCCCTGTCGGATGTCTTTCAGCAATCGGCAGATTTTGTGCCGACGGATGCGCTGTTATTTTCCCGGTTCTCTTGTGGTAAAACCGTTCCGGATGACGCGGTATCAGCGCGAGAATGTTCAAACTTTGTTGTCTCAGATAAGTGTTGTTCAGATAAACTTTGCCCTGACGGCGTTTGCGTCGGCGACAGGCATTCGGACCCGGTTTGTTCAGGCGATGCTGACTCAGACGATAACGCTTCAGAGCCTGCTCTTCGAGACTCATCAACCCACCGGGAAGCAATCGAACGTTTCACCTCAACGCCCAATTGCTTAAAACTTTCCGCCTGACGAATGGCGTTACCACGCCCGCTCGACAGTTTGTTCATGGCACTCTGATAACTCTGCCCGGCCTTGTCTATGGCACTGCCCAGCGTGTCCATATCGTCCACGAATAAACGTAATTTGTCGTAGAGTTTTGCGGCTTTCTCCGCAATCCGTTGGGCATTTTGATTTTGATATTCATTACGCCATAAATTATCGATGGTTCGTAAAGCAACCAGTAATGTGGTTGGACTGACAATAATGATGTTTTGTTCCATCGCATCTTTGACTAAAGCGGGATCCGCCTGGATTGCCAATTGGAATGCCGGTTCGACCGGAATAAACATCAACACATAATCTAACGTCTGGATGCCTTGCAACTGCTGGTAATCTTTCTTACTCAGTCCTTTGATATGAGAACGTATCGCAAGTAAATGTTCACCAAGTGCTTTATCGCGCTCAACGTCACTCTCAGCATGGAAGTAACGTTCGTAGGCTACCAGTGCCATTTTTGAATCGATCACTACCTGCTTCTCATTCGGCAGGTTGACAATAACATCCGGTTGATAGCGCTTGCCCGCCTCATTTTGCAAACTGACCTGCGTCTGATACTCATGTCCTTCGCGTAGCCCTGACTCCGCCAGGACCCGGGCCAACACCACTTCTCCCCAGTTGCCCTGTTGTTTGTTATCGCCTTTGAGCGCCTGCGTCAGATTTAACGCTTCTTTCGCCATCTGCTCATTGAGTCGTTGCAGATTCTTCAACTCATGGACCAGTGTATGACGTTCCTTAGCTTCTTGGCTGAAACTGTCATTGACCTGTTTTTTGAACCCTTCCAGTTGTAATTTCAGCGGATTCAGCAATCCTTCCAGACTCTGTTTATTCTGCTGATCAACCTTCGCAGTTTTGACCTCAAACAACTGATTCGCCAACTGTTCAAACTGCTGCTTCAAACGTTCTTCGGCGCGCTCCAGTAACTGTAACTTTTCCTGACTGGCAACCATCTGGGCTTGATGTCGCGCTTCCTGTTCCCGAAGCTCTCCTTGCAATTGCGCGTTCTTCTCCCGCAACAGCACCAGCTCATCATTCAACTGTGTCCGCTCTTGCTGTAAGGCCGCCATTTGCCCAAGTTTTTCAGTGGCAGCCATATGCTGACCATGCAGCTGTTTCAGCTCGGCCATGGCCAGATCATGCGCATCTTCTGATTCGTGCAACTCAGCTTGTGTTTGCCGCAATTGTGTCGTGACCTGACTCAACACTTGTTCGTGAAGTTGCTGCTGACTCACCAGCTGTTGCTGCAACTGGCTGAATTGCAGTTGCATCTTTTGCTTCATCCACCAGCCCGTTATGCCGGCAGAACCGACAATACAGAGAGCAGACATTACCAGTAGGGATTGGTTTTCAATAATCCATTGCATCATGGGAATCAATTCTGTGTCTCAGCATATAGAACTAAAAATGGTATTGCCGGACTGGATCAATGTCCAGTAGATTTGCGGCACAGAGACGTCAAACTAGCCTCTGATGTCAGGGGGTGTCAGCTGAGCATATGCGGTTTTGACCGATTCCAGCGATTCATCCGGAACATGTACAACCTGCCGACACTGCTTGCACGTCGTGACGGCAATTCCCATCACCATCCCGGTTTGCCCTAATAAGTGTACGTTTCTCAACTGAGAGCGCAGTTCCATCGGGCCACATGACGGACAAATCCCCCAAATTTTTCCACTGGATTTCTCATCCGCCATTATCTTTCCCTTCTCAACTTTACTTACCCACTCTTATCAACGATTGTGAAAACAGCTATTATTTGCCTGAAAACCTTACCTCAAATCGCCAATCATCCGAATCACGTCCATTGGTCATGCGATCAACATCCCATAAACTCATCCTGTTGTAACACTTGGATTTATTGTTTCTATGACACAAATAACAGGGTTGGCTGAAGCTTATGTTATGCTCAGGCAATCGAATCAATGGTGGAAAAACACGGCCTACCAGCAATGAATAACAGCACTGTCAATGAAAAACAAGCCTTGCTCTTCGGTCTGACCGCAGTCTTATTGTGGTCAACTGTCGCGACGGCATTTAAGCTCACACTGGCACAACTGACCCCGATTCAGATGTTAACCGTTGCTTGTGTCATTTCGAGCATCTCGTTAGTGACCATTTGTGCATGTCAGCGTCAACTTCACCTGATTTTGCCGACCTTTGCGGCCAATCCGACCTATTTCATTATTTCCGGATTGATCAACCCGCTCAGCTACTATCTGATTCTGTTTCAGGCCTATCGCCTGCTCCCCGCCTCTCAGGCACAGTCGATCAACTATAGCTGGGCGATGACGCTAACGATCATGGCCGCCATTTTTCTGAAACAGAAAATCCGCAAGCAAGACTATCTTGCCGCTGCACTCTGTTATCTGGGAGTGTTAGTAATTGCAACCCGGGGCAATCTGCTTGCGCTCGATTTCGACAGCCCTGTCGGGGTCGGACTCGCCTTATTATCAACGCTCCTGTGGGCCGGCTACTGGATTCTCAATACCCGCAACACCGCAGATCCGGTCATTAGCCTGCTACTGGGTTTTCTGGTCGCTCTGCCTTGTACGTTGATTCTGTCGTTTTACGAAGGCGCCGGCTGGAACCATATCACGCCCCAAGGCTGGCTCAGTGCCGTTTATGTCGGTTTATTTGAGATGGGAATTACCTTCTTTCTCTGGCTCAATGCACTCAAACGTACCCGTCACACCGCCAGAATCAGTAATCTGATTTTTATCTCTCCGTTTATTTCACTGCTGTTGTTATCCGTAATCATCCAAGAGCAGATTCACCCGGCAACGCTCATTGGGCTGGTCTGTATTATTGCCGGACTGACGATTCAGCAGTTCACGCCAAATCGGGACAATACACATCAACAAACGGAATCATAGTTTCAGGGGCTCACGGGTTCACCCCTGAAGCTTGAGACAAGACAAAGCGGGCGCTTAGGTAATTTGCTCCCGATAACGTTTGGGACTGACGCCCGACTTACGTTTGAATACCCGGGAAAAATAGAGGGGATCGGTATAACCGACAATTCGGCCGATTTGGTTGACCGAATAGTTAGTGGTCACCAGCAGTTGTTTGGCCCGGCTGATGCGCTGATCATCACGCCACTGCGTAATCGTCATCGACATCTCTTCACGGAACAGATGCCCCAACCGCGAAGGAGACAGACAGATGTGAGAGGCCACCATTTCCATGGTGAAATCCTGATTGAGGTTCTGCGTCATATAATTCATCGCTTCAATCACACGTGGATCGAGCGGCTTACTGACCACATCAGGTTGCAAACTCTTACAACGAATCAGGAGCTGTTCCAGCAGATTGATCGATAAATCACTCCGATAAGGTTCATCGGATTTGGCGGTATACTCGATATCGATGAATAAACGTTCCAGATGATGAATCGTGGTTTGATCCAACCCTCGGGTGATATACACCCCGTGTTGTTCGTCTTGCCAACTCAGCCAGTCATGCCAGAAGGCTCTGGGACGAAAATAAACCCAGCGATGAAACCAGCACACACTGTCTGCTTTACGATGGTAATAGTGAGCCGCTGTCGGAGGAAACAGCAGTAAATCACCGGGACCTACATCAATGGCCTGATTACCGGAAAAAAGTGTCCCCTCACCTTTACTGGTCAGGTTGATAATATACCCTTTCATGCCGTTGGGGCGGTCAATGGTGAAATCCAGTTCGTCTCCTTCAATAATCGGAGTCAGTCCTGCCACCAAATGTGCATCGAAGTTATACCCGGGTTTGAGCGGATCGTCTTGCATCCTACATCCTATACTACTTTCCTTTACGCCTGAGTGTACGCTAACTCTTCGATTTCATACGATTTATGACTTCACAGTTTCGTATAAAACTTGTGACACCTGTTAGTTCTGAAAGCCGCTCTGCGCTCGCAAAAAGATGATGTAAAACAGTATGCTATGACAGGAAAATCCACTGTGTGGCAGAAAATGCCTCTCTGAAATGTTGATTTCCGGACGCAACCAGGTAATCACTCGGTCGCTCATTATTTTGATGCTGTAACTGTTCCAGCCGGCCTCTCATATCGGCAACGGAGCGCGGTTCAGAACTCTGCTCGGCCTGAATCGCCTGAATATTATGTCGCATATCTAAACGGGTCGGCACACGGTGTCGTGCCATATATTCGATCACCAGCGCATCCGGCTGAAAAGAATAGGTGATACCAAGCGAGAGGGTTTCTTCGAGCTGCACGTTACACCACTGTTCAATCCGGTTATTTTTGATCCGAAACCGCCAGTGAAAATCTTCGGTACTGACGACCTCATCGTTGTTGATCAGCTCTAACCGGCCACTAAAAAACAATTTACTACGGGAGAACAACTGAAATACCACCGGTGTATGTGACGCGATTTCCAATTGCCAGTGATCATGAAACAACTGTGCCCGATCAGACACCTGAAATTCATCCGGGTCTATCTTCACATTGGCTCCTTATGAGGTGCCTGCCATAGCAGGCACCATTGGGTTTTATATCTGGCCGTTCAACCGATAGTACAGGCTGTTGTGTTTCAAATCCTGTTTATACTGACGTAAGTTGGTCTGCTGATCGATCAGTGCCATCTCAATACCGGCAATCTCCGCATAATCTGACAGCATATCAACCGTCACCGCCTGACTATAGACCGTATGGTGAGCGCCGCCGCCATAAATCCAGGCAGTTGCAGCAACTTCAAGACTCGGATGCGGTTCCCACAGTGCATGAGCAACCGGCAGATTCGGCAACCCTTGAGGCGGTGTCACAGCATCAACCGTATTCACCAGCATCCGGAAGCGATCGCCTAAATCAATCACGGAGACATTCAGCGCCGGACCGGGCTTACCGGTAAAAATCATCCGCGCAATCGGACAGTCACAACCGATGGTATGGCGGTGAATTTCAATTTTCGGCCGCGCTGCGGCAATCGAAGGACAGACTTCCAGCATGTGCGCACCGAGGACCTGACTACGCTCACTAAAGTTATAAGTGTAATCTTCCATAAAGGACGTTCCACCCGGCTTACCTTGTCCCATGACTTTCATCATCCGGACCATGGCTGCGGTTTTCCAGTCGCCCTCACCGCCATAACCGTAACCTTTTTCCATCAAGCGTTGGGTTGCCAGTCCGGGTAAGTTGGTCAGGCCAGTCAGGTTCTCAAATGTATTGGCGAACGCACGTGCCCCTTTCTCGGTCAAAAATTGCTCCATCCCCAATTCCAGCCGGGCTTCCTGTCTGAGGATCGCCAGTAAATCATGATCAGTGAGTAAACCGGAAGCAATATCATAGGTTGAAGCATATTCATCAATCAGGGCAGCCACATCACTGTCAGCAACTGCATTAACGCGCTCGCTCAGTTCGCCCAGACCATAGCCGTGGACTTCATAACCGAATTGAATCTGTGCGGAGACTTTATTGCCTTCTGTTACAGCGACTTGGCGCATGTTGTCACCAAACCGAGCCACTTTGAGTTGTTGTGCCTCAGCAATCCCGACAGCCGCACGACACCAATCATCAATCTGACGATGTACCGCAACATCTTGCCAGTGACCGGTCACCACTTTCCGGTTGAGATTCAACCGTGTACCGATGAAGCCAAATTCCCGACAACCATGCGCACTCTGGTTGAGGTTCATAAAGTCCATATCAATGTCTTGCCACGGGAGTTCCGCATTAAACTGCGTGTGTAAATGCAAGAACGGCTTGTTGAGCTGGCTCAGACCGGCAATCCACATTTTAGCGGGAGAAAACGTGTGCATCCACAGCACCAGTCCGACACAATCCGGATCATTGTTTGCCCGGCGACACACTTCTAGAATTTCATCCGGCGTTTTCACCACTTCCTGCTCGGCCACAGCAACAGAAATATCAGCCGCCGCATTGAGCCCGGCAACCATTTCATGACTATCGGCAGCAACACGCTGCAAGACCTTTGGTCCGTACAGATGCTGGGAACCCGTGACAAACCAGATCTGTTTCTTATCGAAAATTTTCATCGTGTATCCTTATTTTTCGTGATGTTCCTGCTGTCCGTAATAAGCATTCTTGCCGTGTTTACGCAGGTAATGCTTATCCAGCAATGTTTGATTGATTGCATCAACCCCGGCATTGATTTGCAGCGTTTTCAATGCCATCGCGGCCACTGTTTCGAGCACTACGGCATTGTGTACGGCCTGATCGGGCGTGTTACCCCAGCTAAACGGGCCATGCTCTTTGACAATGATACCCGGCACGGCAAGCGGATCCTGCGGTCCTATCGTTTCCACAATCACTCTGCCGGTATTCAGTTCATAATCCTGTTGAATTTCAGCATCGGAGAGCGAACGGGTGCACGGCACATGACCATAGAAATAGTCCGCATGTGTGGTACCTAAAGCTGGAATCGGTTTCCCGGCCTGAGCCCAGGAGGTCGCATTCATCGAGTGGGTATGCACAACACCACCGATTTCAGGGTAAGCCCGGTATAGCTCCAGATGCGTTTCCGTATCTGAAGATGGATTCAAATCACCTTCCACGCGCTGACCGGCCAGATTCACCACCACCATATTCGCGGGTGACAGATCTTCGTAAGCTACCCCGCTCGGCTTAATCACCACCAAGCCGGATTCCCGGTCAACACCGGAAACATTGCCCCATGTGAAGGTCACGAGATTATGCTTCTGCAAATCCATATTGGCTTTCCAGACCTGTTCCCGCAGCACATCCATCCGGGCTTTCCATGCCGCATTGACCACGAAATCCGGTGTGAAAGAAACATCGATATTCATGCATCCTCCTTTGACAACGATGATGTCACATCGTCTAAACGATCCTGAGATAACTGCTCAAGAGACTGTCCTAAATGTCGGTACATCGCATAGCGCGTTGCGCGGAGATTCGGAATCGCAGAGACTGGAGCGTAGGTACGACTGATCGGGCTGGCCATTTGTGCCTGAGCCTCCTGCGTCGTCGCATAGACACCCGCAGCAACGGCGGCAAAAATTGCCGCCCCCAGCGCACAACACTGTTCAGACTCAGCCACCACAATTTCCCGGCCAATCACATTGGCACAGGTCTGCATCACATAGGGTGATTTTTGTGAAATCCCGCCAATGGCAATCAGTCGGTTCACATCCACGCCCTGACTGACAAAGCAATCCACAATCGCTTTGGCCCCATGCGCCGTTGCTTCAACCAGTCCGGCAAATAAATCGACAGCGGTCGAGCCGAGATTCAGCTCAGCAATCGCCCCTTTCAGACGTTGATTGGCATTCGGTGTCCGACGGCCGTTATGCCAGTCCACAGCTAACGCCTGATTGCCGCCTTCTTCCAAAACCGCTGCTGCTTGAGTTAATTGTGGAATGAGGGCGTTCTCAAACTCAGCCAGATCAAAATTGACATCGGGATGGTCACGCAAATATTGTTCAACCGGCCAGAGTAACAACTGTTTATACCAGGCATAGATATCGCCGAACGCAGACTGCCCCGCTTCCAGTGCGGTCATATTCGGCAGTGCGCTGCCCAACACCTGACCACAGATGCCGGCAATCGCCTTGTCCGCAACCTGCTGTGGATCGACCATCAAAATGTCACAGGTCGATGTACCAATCACTTTGACCAAATCATGGGCACCGGCACCGGCACCGACCGCCCCCATGTGGCAATCAAATTCACCGACGGCAATGGCAATACCGGCTGGCAACCCAAGCTGTGCAGCCCACTCATCCGTCAGATAACCCGCCACCTGATCAGCGGTATAAACATCGTGATACATCCGATCCCGTAAACCGACTAAAGTCGGTGAAACGGCGGTCAGAAATGCTTCCGAAGGTAGACCGCCCCATGACTCATGCCACATCACTTTGTGTCCCGCGGCACAAACCCCCCGGCGCAACACATCCGGATGTTGGTGACCACTCAGCACAGCGGGTACCCAGTCACACAGCTCAACCCAGCTATAGGCATGTTGTGCAACCTCTGCGTCTTGTTCACTGACCCAGGCCGCTTTCGCCCAGAACCATTCTGAAGAATAAATTCCGCCGACATAGCGGGTGTAATCAGGAAAGTCACTGCTGTGTGCCAGTTGGTTAATCCGTTCGGCCATGGAGACCGATGTATGATCCTTCCAGAGAATAAACATCGCATTCGGGTTATCGGCAAATTCCGGTCGCAGAGCCAACACCTGTCCATCGGCATCAATCGGTGCCGGTGTCGAACCGGTTGAGTCTACCCCGATCCCAACGACCGATTGTGCGATGTCCGAACTCACTTGAGCCACGGCATCTTGTATGGCTTGCGTCATTGATTCCAAATAGTCCTTTGGATGATGACGAAACTGCGATCGTGCCGGCTGACAGTATTTGCCCTCTTTCCATCTGGGATACTCTGCAACCCCGGATGCCAGCTCAGCACCGGAACGAGCATTAACCAATAAAGCCCGGACCGAATCTGAACCAAAATCCAGACCAATCACACAAGGCTCACTCTTCTGCCTATTGTCCATAACTATCCCCATATTCAAGTCACCCGTACCATGCAACGCTTATCACTATCGACAAACGATTCACATCGACAAGTCATCATCACGAACCATTCGTCACCACCGATAAATCGTCGCCACTGAGACGGTATCGCGAGCTCACAGTTGATATTCAGTGTGTCAGTTATAGCGGTGGAACGAAGAAGGGAACATGAACGCCATAGCTAAAAATATGGATAAAAACGCCACAACTGTTTTTTTGAGGTTTCGCTTAAAAAATATGCTTATTAAGGATTTATTGCATAATGAGCCATGAAAAAATCATATGTATAGGGATAAAAAGCTATTTAAACCGAGAATAATATTATTATGAGAGCTAAGTCATGTTGTCTCACGCTATATACATGGACAAAAACGCTACCTTTCATTGCTGTGATTTTCATCACTTCAATCCTGAGCTGCTTGTACAAATAATGTGCCCGAAACACCCCTACAACAACCAGTGGATGGAATAGCAAAATGAAGACGATAAGAAAAACACTCGCTGTCGCCGCTTTAGCAGGGACTGCATTACTCAGTACCTCTGCTCATGCTCTCTTTGGTAACGATGATGACACGCTCAAACTCGGTTATCTGGTGAAACAACCTGAGGAACCTTGGTTCCAAACCGAATGGAGTTTTGCGGAAAAAGCCGGCAAAGAGTATGGCTTCGAAGTGATTAAAATGGCCGTCCCCGATGGTGAAAAAACCCTCAATGCGATCGATACCCTCGCTGCGAGCGGTGCCAAAGGTTTTGTCATTTGTACCCCGGACCCTAAACTCGGGCCAGCCATTATGGCAAAAGCGAAGAGTTATGATCTCAAAGTCATCACGGTTGACGATCAGTTCCTCAATGCCAAAGGCAAGCCGATGACAAATGTCCCATTGGTGATGATGGCTGCCAGTCAAATCGGTCAGCGTCAGGGACAAGAACTGTATAAAGAAATGACTAAACGCGGCTGGAATCCGGCTGACAGTGCAGTCATGGCAATTACCGCAGATGAACTCGATACCGCCCGTCGTCGGGTAGATGGTTCCATCTCGGCACTGAAAGAAGCGGGCTTCCCTGCGAACCAAATCTATCGCGTGCCAACCAAAACCAACGACATTCCCGGTGCATTGGATGCCGCCAACTCACTGCTGGTGCAATATCCGAGTGTTAAACACTGGCTGGTGGTCGGCATGAATGACAACACCGTACTCGGTGGTATTCGTGCAACCGAAGGCCAAGGCTTTGATGCGCAGAACGTGATTGGTATCGGTATCAACGGTGTGGATGCCGTCAACGAACTGGCTAAATCCAAACCAACCGGCTTCTACGGGTCTTTACTCCCCAGTCCGGACGTTCATGGCTTTAAGAGTATCGAATCGCTGTATAAATGGGTCAAAGATGGTGTCGAACCGAAGAAATTCGTTGAAGTCACTGATGTGGTTCTGATTACCCGCGATAACTACAAAGCAGAATTGAAGAAAAAAGGACTGTAATTCCCGGCAGGTGGCACACTGTTGTGCCACCTTCTGAACCCACAGGAGGCCATTATGGCAGCATTGCCCTCTTCTTTAGAGTTTTGTCAGATTTCTAAGCACTTTCCGGGCGTCAAAGCGCTCTCGAATATTAATTTTCGTGTCCAAAGCAACAGCGTTCATGCGCTGATGGGAGAAAATGGTGCGGGGAAATCGACCTTGCTGAAAATTCTCAGCGGACTCTATCAACCTACAGAAGGACAATTGATCATTGATGGTCAGTCCGCTGTATTTTCCTCAACCGTCGATGCACTCAATCACGGAATTGCAATTATTTATCAGGAGCTGAATCTCGTTCCGGAACTCAGTGTGGCTGAAAATATCTATCTGGGCCAGTTACCGACTAAGAATGGGGCAGTTGATCGGGAAACCCTGCACCGAAATGCGCGAGAGCAGTTACTGCGACTCGGGGAAGATTTTGACCCGTCCCGCCCACTGAAAGAATTCTCGATTGGTCAGTGGCAAATGGTTGAAATAGCCAAAGCCCTCAGTCGCAATGCACAAATTATTGCTTTTGACGAACCGACCAGTAGTTTGTCACAACGGGAAATCCAGAATTTATTTAAAGTCATTCGTGAACTGCGCAATGACGGCAAAATCATTCTTTATGTATCACACCGAATGGAAGAAATCTTCGAGCTGTGTGATGCCATTACCATTTTCAAAGACGGCACGCACGTCCAGACCTTCGATACATTAGCTGATCTCACCAATGACCGTCTCGTCGAGCTGATGGTCGGACGGGAGATCAATGATATCTATCACTATCGCAGCCGCGAATATCGGGGCAGCGGACTGAAAATTGACGAACTGATGGGCCCGGGGCTCACCCAACCCGTTTCTCTGGACATTCAGCGCGGAGAAATTCTCGGTCTGTTCGGTCTGGTTGGTGCCGGTCGGACAGAACTGACCCGGCTGATTTTCGGGGCGGATAAAGCGACCTCCGGCACAATTACTATCCAAGGTGAAATCATTCGTATCAACTCCCCCGGCGAAGCGATTCGTGCCGGTGTGACCCTCTGCCCGGAAGACCGCAAAGCAGACGGCATCGTGCCGATTCTTTCGGTACGGGAAAACACCAACATCAGTGCAAGACCAGACTTTCTCAAGTCAGGCGGACGCATCGATTTTCGCTGGGAAGAGAAAAATGCCCAGCTCCAGTGCGAAGCACTAAATGTCAAAACCGCCTCTCTCGACCAACTAATGGGTGAGCTCTCCGGCGGTAATCAACAAAAAGTGATTCTTGCCCGTTGGCTCTCAACCGATATGAAAGTCATCCTGCTCGACGAACCGACCCGGGGCATCGATGTCGGTGCAAAATCTGAAATTTATGAATTGATCTTCAAACTGGCGGAAAACGGTGTCGCGGTACTCGTGGTATCCAGTGACCTGCCGGAAGTGTTGGGGATCTCCGACCGATTACTAGTCATGAAAGACGGGGCAATCTCCGGAGAACTACAGCGCGATCAGTTTGATGAACAAACCGCATTACGTCTGGCGATGTTGGGTACAACCAACCCTGTCGCAGCATAGAGGAAATCAGTCATGGCCGTTACAACCACCAAACCGAATACCCATGAGACGAAGAAACCGAGCATCGATTTCTCCCACATCTGGGATAAATTCGGGATGCTCATTGTATTTGCAGGGCTGTTTCTGCTCTGCGCTTTTTTTGTGCCTTATTTCGCCACCTTTATTAACATGAAAGGATTGGGGCTGGCGATCTCCATGAGCGGCATGGTTGCTTGTGCGATGTTATTCTGCCTCGCCTGTGGTGACCTTGACCTCTCGGTTGCCTCGGTGATTGCCTGCGCCGGGGTCGTGACCGCTGTCGCAATCAATGCCACCAGTAGTGTTACCCTCGGCATCATTGCCGGATTACTGTCCGGGGTCTTCTTTGGCCTGCTCAATGGCTTTGTCATCGCCAAATTACAGGTCAATGCTCTGATCACGACACTGGCGACGATGCAGATCGCGCGCGGACTGGGTTACATTATCTCGGACGGGAAGGCCGTCGGGATTACCGAAGAAAGCTTTTTCGCACTGGGTAACTCTTCCGTTCTGGGTATTCCAACGCCGATCTGGCTGACGATTATCACGTTTATCATCTTCGCATTTCTGCTCAACCGGACAGTTTACGGCCGCAATACGCTCGCTATCGGCGGCAACGAAGAAGCAGCGCGTCTGGCCGGGGTGAATGTGGTAAAAACCAAACTGATTATCTTCACCGTATCCGGGTTTATTTCCGCACTGGCCGGGGTCATTCTCGCAGCCCGGATGACCAGTGGTCAGCCGATGACCTCCGTCGGTTTCGAACTGGTGGTTATCTCAGCCTGTGTTCTCGGTGGCGTCTCGCTGAAAGGCGGGGTCGGCAAAGTCTCTTATGTAATTGCCGGGGTCCTGATTCTGGGTACCGTTGAAAATGCGATGAACCTGCTCAACATGTCGCCGTTCGCGCAATATGTGGTTCGTGGCTCGATTCTGTTAGCCGCGGTTATTTTTGACCGCTACAAACAGAAATCCAGAAAGGTTTAAGGTTTCGGCTTAAACACCACCTGGCAAATGATTCACAAAGCCCTCGGCAGTTTTTCTGTGCGGGGGCTTTATATATTTTAAGGCTACGCCTTGGCGACGATTTGGCGTGTCATCTTTTAGAGCCGGTAGCTGGGAGAATCAACATTGTGGCGCTGTTGTTTGGTGCGTTACTCCATTGGGAATTTTTGCTTTTGATGAAGAACACGCATAATTTGAATGTCAGAACCATCGACAAAATACGAAACGATCATTGATACTTCAGGAATAATGAGTAATCGACCTCGAATGCCGTCACGCTGAACGCCCATTAATGGTTGATCATTTAGATTTTCAACTTTAGTTTCAATAAGGTCGTCGGTTCTTTCTGCGACATCAGGATTAAAATCGTATAGAAATTCAAAGATTTTTTCGCGGTCGTTTAAAGATTCTTCTTCCCAGTGAATCATCATTGACCCCGGTGACGGATTTTGGCTTTGCGTGCAGCCATGCGATTTTTAGCAGACTCATGATCCACAAATACAGCTCGCCCGGCATCAAACTTATCAAATGCGAGATTCACTTGTTCAGTTAGCCAAGCATCATGAGATAACACTTTACGTTGCTGTTCTGCGAGTTGTTCAGTGAGTTCGCGGCAAGCGTCACTAAGCGTTCGACCTTGGCTTTCAGCCATTTGTTGGGCTAAACGTTTTGTTTCTTCATCAACACGAAATTGAATTCTGGTATCCATGCACTACTCCTGAATTTTTGTGTGTACAAATGTTAGCACTGGCATTAGTGAAGGGCAACAAATCGGATCAATTGACAACAAATTCCACCGCCGTAGTTTCCGCCGCCTGCAACGGGCGTATATCGAGGCCCGTTATTCAGAGCATGAGGATTTCCTCACTTTTTATTCGTCATTAATCTTGTATTTTCAACAATATATTTAGTAATTTATATTCGCAAAATGTAGTGCCAGCTATTTTACAACTGTGTTCAGCGTTAGCCATCATGAAGCTTGCTAGACTAAAAGTGATAGAATAGTATCACTTTTAGTATTCCTGTGGAGCAGCTCTCATGAAAGTAGAACTAGTTACATCACTCAAACGTCAAGCAACGAAGATCCTTGCCGATCTCCACGATACGAAAGAACCCGTGTTGATTACTGAACACGGTAAGCCATCGGCATATCTGGTTGATGTTGATGATTACGAGTTTATGCAAAATCGTTTGGCGATTCTGGAGGGGATTGCACGAGGTGAGCGCGCATTAGCTGACGGTAAAGTGGTAAGTCACGATGAAGCCAAGGACAAAATGTCAAAATGGCTGAAATAATCTGGACGGAACCTGCGCTATCTGACCTCAATGATATCGCTGAATACATCGCACTTGAAAATGTTGTCGCTGCACAGCAATTGGTTCACACGATCTTCTCTAAAGTTGAACGTCTGGAAAATTTCCCTGAATCGGGTCGCGTTCCGCCCGAGCTAGAACATCTCAATTGTCGTGAAATTGTCGTTAATCCGTGTCGGGTTTTCTATAAACAAGACAGCGACAAAGTATTTATTCTGTTTGTCATGCGCGATGAGAGAGATTTGCGTAAGTTTCTGTTGAGCAAGCAATAACCTTTGCGAATGAGCGACATACAAACGCTATAGCTTTGAATTGAATCGTATTTTTCTCAGTAACAAACGTAAAGTGAAGGTTGATGGTGTTCTTTGTTGATACCTTCTTTTATGCTACTGCTATTCATCCACCACCAACTCATGTCGTGATTATGAAAACATCCCTCGACCACCTGCCTGAATCGAAACAGCAAGAACTTACCGCCATTTCAACGATTCTGCGTGACACGCTGGAAGACTACCTTCAGGGCAAAACGGGGAGTAAAAGCGAGTTTCGTATCCTGAAAGTCATCCTGTTTGGCAGTCATGCCAGAGGTGACTGGGTTAACGATCCGGTCAATGGGTATATCAGCGATTACGATATTCTGGTGATCGTCAACAAAGCAGCACTGGTTGAAGAAGATGTGGTCTGGCAGCGAGCTAAAGAGCAGATTGAGCGCAAAGTGACTTCTGCACCACTGGGGCTGATTGTCCATGACTTACAGGAAGTGAATGAACGCCTGCAACAAGGTCACTACTTTTTTAAAAGTATTCGCGAAGAAGGGATAGAGCTATTTGCTGCGACACCAAAACCGCTGGCGGAGCCGGGCGATTTGACCGAGGCCGAAAAACAAAAAATTGCCCGCAAGCATTACGTGCAGTGGTTTGAAAGCGCAGAGCAATTTTTCGTTTCCTATAAAGATGATCTCAAACGGCAATGGCTTAAAAAGTCCGCTTTTATGCTTCATCAATCTGCTGAGCGCTTTTTGGCCTGTGCCCTGCTCACCTGCACCAACTACCTGCCCAAATCCCACAATATCGAAAAGCTCGCTAAGCTGTGCGCCCAAATCGATGCTGAATTTGCAACAATTTTCCCACTTGATAACAAATTCCACCGCCGTAGTTTCCGCCGCCTGCAACGGGCGTATATCGAGGCCCGTTATTCAGAACATTATGAAATCACCGCAGAAGAGCTAACCTATCTCGAAAGTGAAGTGTTGCGCCTAAAAGCGCTAGTGGAACAGGTTTGTCTCACGCGGCTAGGGGTTGTCTGGTGACGCTTGCAAAGATGCAAGCGTCACTGGCGCACAGAACACTCAATAAACCATAGCGGTCAACTACACAACATTACTGCATGTATTCAAGAAACATTAAAGATTGTACTGCACCATCCCGGACATCGCTCAGTACAATTTCAGATGTCCCTTTTCTGTATATCCTGTGATGACTATCTCCAACGTATTGTTTCTGGGATAAGTATGGGAGTAATGTTTTTGTATCTAGGTGACACTCTAGCTGCGTCATCATCGGTTTAGGCCCATCCGCTGAACTATATCTAAACTGAGGCTCGGTCTGGCAGAGTTCTTTTATACCTACAATCTCTTCAGGCGTTAAAATCAGATAGTCGAGACTATTCTGGTTGTATTGGCGATCTTCAGCAAACTGCATCATCAAGGCATAAATAAAAATCGACAGGATCAATACAAATACGATAGAAATCGTGACATATGACTTTTTACTCATCTCAATGTACCACCTGGTATAATTCACCTTCTTTGACAGGTTTTATTGTATTTAAGAAAGGAGGAAGTCGTCCACGAGTTATGCGTCCAGTATTGGGAGGAATGGGATATAAATAAGGTGAGGTAGAATGGTTTTTATTGTTACCTACTGGGCCATAAGTGTCCCATATCTTTAGTGCGATTTCTTTTCTAACCGGTTGACACAATCTTATGTAATTTCCTCCCGGATTCACGGCTCTATAAAAACCGATGAGATCTGAAACTAAATCTTCTCCACTGAATCCACTATCTGTCACTAGATTAAAAGGGAAGCCCGCCTGTAGACTTTCGAAGGCATGAGAAACGTCCAAGAAAATTGAAAGGGCTACAGACTTCTTCTCTGACTCACTTAACTTTTTTTTAATATCATATTTTTTCTGAATTCCAACCATGAATTCAATCGTACAATTGAGATACTCTTGGTTAGCAAAGGCTGTTGCAAGAAGGGGCGTTGATTTATCAATGTTTTTAGTAATGAATACAGGAGCATGAGACTTTCTATGTTGATGAGCATCTTTTGACATGTGCTATCTAGTTATATCCGTGCTAATCAGTAAATAACATTATAATATGCCCTTACATTCATATTTTCTTTATAGAAAGTTCTAAATATGAGGGCTATTCCAAATATTTTTTGATAATACCGGTTGGAAGAATACCACCCAATATCATTGACCTTCCGGAATAGAACACACAATTACGCCCCCACCGAATGCAATTGTTGTGCAAGGGTAATAAATGCTTTAACGGCCGGGCTAGCCTGATGATTGTCCAATACCGCCAGACCAATGCGCCGCTTGATTGGCGGAGATAATGGCCGACAAACATAATGCTCCGAATCGCAATCAGGCAACGACGATTCCGCCACGACGGAAACCGCATCACCTCTTTCGACGAGTGACAGAATACTGAGCAACTGGGACGTGCGGTAGCGGATCTGCGGCCGCAGCTTTTCGGCATGGAACAGACGAATCACCCACTCTCCGGACCCCGCTCCCGTCAAGATAAACGGATCGTAACACAGTGACGATAACGTCACGGCATCAAGCCGGCTCAGTGGATGTGTCGCAGGCAGTAAGGCAACCATCTGATCATCGAGCAGCGGGAATACATCGAGATCATTTTCCGGCAACACCACAAAACCGACATCAACCCGGCGCTCTCTCAACCACTGAGTCACCTGAATATCCGGCCCTTCATCAACATAGATTTCGATCCCCGGAAATTTTTGTTGATACTGGTGAATAATATGAGGCAACAAGCGGACCGACGAGGTTGGGCCAAACGAACCAATGCGCAACATGCCTTGCTTCATCCCCTGTGCATCTGTCGCTTCCTGACGCATTGTTTCTGCCACACCCAGTAACGTACGTGAGCGCGCTAACAGCCGGGCCCCGATATCGGTCAGCTCGACACGGCTCTGATGACGGTGAAACAGTTTCACCCCAAGTTCATCTTCCAGGGATTTGATCGCATGTGACACCCCGGATTGGGAAATGCCGAGCCGCTGGGCCGCAATCGTGAAATGCAGGCTATCCGATAAAACCGAAAATATTTCCAACTGCGTTAATGTCATACCAGTCTCATGAGTAAATGCTCATTTCCTTATGAGTGATCATATCGATAACTATATAAAACCATATGAATCAAATCTTTTCTATGGTCTACACCATAAAAACAATGATGACAAAGGAGTGGTGGTATGGTTCATCAATCACAACGCTCGACGGATGGCGTTTCATCTCTGTGGCCGGAAATTAACGGCTATTTTTTATCTTTTCAGGAAATTCCCACACATTGTCAGCCAAAGAATAAAACGCAGCAGACATTTTATCAGCTCTTGGCCGGATTTGACGGCACAACCAGTTGCGAAATCCGAGAGTTTTATCGTTTTAACTTACATCTTGCCCAAATGAACTGGCGTGAAATCCAAAGACCGGAATTCAAACTCATCTATCAGGCTTGTGAAGCCTGGACCCGGTTTCAGTACGAACAAGCTTATACGTTGATGAGAGTTCACTTAAAGCGGTTTCCGACCGATGTGATTGCGCTGTATATCTTACATATGTTTGAGTTCTGTACCGGCCGAACCACTCGTTTGATCGATATGCTGGAACAGTGTGAATCAGCCTTGTCCCGCACCCATGAGCTCTATCCTTTCTATCTCGCTATCAAGTCTTTCGTACTATGTGAATGTCAGCAATACGAGCAAGCATTAGCCGCAGGCTGGGATTCTATCGAAACCCGTCCGGAAAATGTTTACGGTATCCACGCAATTGCCCACGCTTTACACGAAACCGGACAATGGCAACAAATCATCGAATTCTTAAATCACCGGGCCTCGTCATGGATGAATAATCCCGGAATGAAGATTCATATCTGCTGGCACCTTGTCATTGCCTACGAACAAAACCAGATGCCGGAGGCTGCCTTAGAGACCTTTCACACCTTATGCGCGATGAAAGAAACGCCGTTTGCGAAACAGGATCTCGATGCGGTCGGATTTTTATGGCGACTGCATCTGAAGTACACCGATCAGGGATCTCAAAAACAATGGCAGAAACAGTGGCAGAGGCTCGCAACACTATGGACTGGTGTGATTGAAAATTCAGTCTCTTATCTCCACAAGCTCCATGCAGCTTTATCATTTTCTGCCACCCAACAACCTTTTTTGATTGAAAAACTCATTGCTGAATGTGACGGGTTCGGGATTGACCCACAAACGCACCGGACTGGTGTTGCCATTTTAAGAGCCATTCATCAGTTCACTCTCGGACAGTATCAAACCTGTTTATCTGAACTGGAACAGTGCCAGCAATCTTGGCACCTCATCGGTGGCAGTAATGCACAGCGTGACGTCCTCCGCCTGACCAAAGTGTATGCGGAACAACACGCACAGCACGCCCTCAACATAGCGAGTTAAATCAAACATGAGCCATACAACAGAATGCCATCCTCTGCCACATGACAGTCAGCCTCGCCACTCCGGTATCTATCTCAAACTCGCGCTGGTTTCTGTCATCTGGGGCGGAACATTTGTTGCCGGACGGGCGATCAATCCGGAAATTCCGCCACTCGTCTCTGCAACACTGCGTTTCTTACTGGCCGGTGCGACACTGGTGCTGGTATTAATCCTGACCGGAAAAGGCTTTATCCGCATCACCAAAAAGCAAGTCTGTGTGCTGTTCGGGCTCGGTTTTTGTGGCATCTATACCTATAATCTGTTTTTCTTTTATGGGTTACAACATATCGGTGCTTCCCGTGCCTCGCTGATCGTTGCCGCCAATCCTGCCATGATTGCCATCGCTTCTTTTCTGTTCCACAAAGAACGCTTTTCACCCATGCGCCTATGCGGCATTACCTTATGTATCGTCGGGGCTGCCATGGTGATTATCAGCAAATCCCCTCAGGCTGTGCTTCAGACACAATCTTCGGGGCTCGGTGATCTGATGCTTGTCGGCTGCGTGCTCAGTTGGGTTGCCTATAGTGTATTCGGCAAACGAACCGTACAAACCATAGGACCATTGCATACGGTAACTTACTCGGTGTTAGCCGGTGCAGCGATGCTCACACTGACAACGCTGTTCAGCGGTCAGCTTGATGCCGGGACACTGGCATCGATCCATGTTCAGGACTTTATGAGTCTCAGCTATCTGGGTGTTGTCGGGTCAGCGCTTGCTTATATCTGGTACTACAGTGGCATTGAGAAGATTGGTGCAACCCGGGCAGGTGCTTTTATCGCACTCAACCCCATCGCAGCAGTCTCGCTGGGTGCGCTCCTGCTCGGTGAGCGTCTCAGTGTTTTAATGGGTGTCGGTGGCTTGCTTGCCATTGTGGGGATTTTACTCTGTAACCGACCAGAGCGCTCGAAGTCGAGCCGGATAACACCCGATCCGTTACTGGCCGCTCAGGGGCGCTAAGTGATCGTATAAGGTCACCGGAAGATTTGAGCGATAAATTGTTGAACGGACAAGTGTTGAACGGAAAGACACGTTTCGGCGGTGAGTCTTCCAGTCATCTCATCAGTGTTCAAAAAAATTGCCCACCGATCGGTGGGCAATAGGTTGAATGATGCTTCACGCTGAAAGTTCGTTTAGATGTCCGTCACCAAAGTACGGAATGTCGGCTGCATGATATCCGCAATCAAATTCACAAAAGGCGGTCTGAGCAAACTAAAGTGATCAGCTCGACTCTCAATGCAATGTAGATTGCGTGATTGTTCCTGCCAGGCTTCTTTGACACCGGCTTTCATATCTTGTGTTACCACCAGATTAACCACTGCGTTCGGCTGTACCGCTGGCTGATAATGCGTTCGGATGTTGGTCGCGAAGACCCGGAAAATTCCATCCAAATCATCCACACCGGTGTTGCCCGTCAACACGCCTTGCTCAACCAGATAACCATGAACCAGCATCAACCTTTCTCTGTGATTGAGACCTTTCAGGTCTTGCTCTGTCAGGCCTAAAGCCGCACCTTGTCGCTCAAACTGCTCGATGAGCAGCATCAGGGCCGACAAATCGCTGTATTCACGCGGCGTCGCATCCGGTGCTTCAGAATCGGCAATGGTCAGTGACGCCACTTGAATGCCTTCTGCTTCCAACAGTGCGGCCAACTCGAGAGCAACCCAGCCACCGAATGAGTGTCCGACGATATGAATCGGCCCGATACAGGTTCTCGACGCCAGTGCTTTCAGATAAAAAGCTGCGGCAGCTTGAACCGTTGTATGCGGAATATCATTGCCTTTCAGACCACGAGGCTGGAAGCCAAGCACAGTCCAGTCTGATTCAATAGACTGCACCAATCCCATAAAGGCACACACATTGACGCCGGCACCGGGAATACACAATACCGTCGGCCCGTTGCCATGGCCTTCTTGCAAGGTCACGACCGGGTCATATTCCGCATTGCGCATCACTTTACCTGCGGCATAGGCTTTCTCCCGATCATGCAGATCGTTTGAAATCGCCTGACCGAGATAGCCAATATAGGGCTCAACAATCAAGTGATAATGCGTTGTACCCGGAATGGTCGTCGGACGAATCGATGCCTCCGGCAAGAAGCGATCCCAACGCAGATAAGGGACAACATCGGCCGCTTCCCCTTCAGGACGCAGCTCCGCCACATAAAGGTCGATATCGATGGGGAGATTTTTGTACTCATATTCAGCCCGGATTAACGCCTCGCGGTGCTGCATCCAGTTCATGAAATACGTGTCTGTCCACCCGGCAGGTAACATGCCCATATCTTTGGCCATCCGGTAGTGATCTTTCCACGTCATGCCCTCTTCCAGCGTACTTTCCGATTCGGCCAAACCATAGATATCGTACGCAAGACCATCGTAGATCTCCTTACTCATCAGCAGAATCTTCTGCTCTTCAGTCAGTTTTTCTTCACCTACATGACGCGGGACGATGGCTTTCTCTGCCGTCGTATCAATCACACCGACGTATTCAATCTCCTGATCCTGTCCGAGAAGTTGTCTGGCGACTTCATAAGCCAGCGTGCCGCCCAGCGAAATTCCCGTCATCCGATATGGTCCTTCCGGTTGAGTTTCACGGATAATTCTGGTGTAGCGTGCCGCGGCTCCCTGAATGGTGTAGAACGGTGGCGTATTACGCGCCGGTGCGACCAGACCGTAAACAGCAATATCTTTATCGATATAAGAAGTCAGTAAGGGCGAATAAAGCATCTCCCCGCTGGCTTCCGGCACAATGAACAGTGGCCGCTGATCATCGGTTGCCGGACGAAGTGCCACCGCATGCTCAATCAACACCTCGGAACTACGCTGGATATAATCGGCAATATCGGCAAGCCGGGATGCAGAAAACAGTGTCGAAAGTGTCAGTTCATAACCATGCTGACGGGCTTCGTTGAGGAACTGTACCGCAACCAGTGAGTGACCGCCCAATTCAAAGAAGCTGTCATTGCGCCCAACTTTTTCAACCCCGAGCAAGCGCTGCCAAATCGCAGCGATGGTCTCTTCCACTTCACCTTCCGGCGGAATATAAACCTGCGTGACAAAGTCATCCGCTTCCGGCTCCGGCAGTGATTTCCGATCCACCTTACCGTTCGGCGTCAGCGGAATCTGGTCGAGTTTGACATAAGCCACAGGCACCATGTAATCCGGCAAACGAGCAGACAAATATGCCCGCAGTGGCGCTGTCTGCGCATTCCCGACATAGTAAGCCAGCAAGCGCTGATCATTATTCTGTGTTTTCGCGGCAATCACGACGGCTTCAGCGACCCCGTGATGGGTACTCATACAGGCGCTGATTTCTCCCAGTTCGATCCGGAAACCCCGGATTTTAACCTGGCTGTCATTGCGTCCCAGATATTCAATTGTTCCATCGGCAGTCCAACGGCCTAAATCGCCACTGCGATACATCCGGGCTCCGAATTCATAAGAATACGGATCATTGAGGAAACGTTCTTCCGTCATTTCGGGGCGGTTGAGATAACCTCTGGCAACACTTTTACCGCTGATATAAATTTCCCCTTTGACGCCGAACGGTACCGGTTGCTGATACTCATCCAGAATATAGATACTGGTATTATCGACCGGTGAACCGATATGTAATAAATCGTCTGTCGGCTCAATCACGCCCGACGTTGCAACCACGGTAGTTTCAGTTGGCCCGTAGTTATTGACCAGCGTAAAGGATGTCTCCGGATGTGGATGATGGTTCAATCGATCACCACCGACTAACAAAGTCCGCAGCGTCGGGTGTTCAAGTCGTCTTGACAGCACCAGTTCGGCAATCGGTGTGGACAAGAACCCCACTTCAATCGGTTGTGATATCCACCACGCCAGTAACTGCTCCGGATCGCGGGAAATATCGAGGGTCGGCAGCATCACATGTGCCCCGGTACAAAGTGGCGGCCAGACTTCCCAGACGGTCGCGTCGAAACCGACACCTGCCACACTGGAAACGCAAGTACCGGCCTTAATCTCAAACGCCCGGTTGTGCCAGTGCACCAGATTCGCCAGATTGCGGTGTTCAACCATTACCCCTTTCGGCTGTCCGGTTGAGCCGGAGGTGTAAATGATATAGGCCAGATGATCCGGTCGAATGTGCTCAGATTGCGGATTGGTAGCCGGATAATCGCGCCACATAAACATTTCGGTGCTGACGTTAATCACTCGGATTGCCGCTTTGCCGACAATCGTTTCCGTATCGAGGATGCCGTCAGACAAAATCAATGTCGGCTGACTGTCCGAAACCATGTATTGCAACCGATCGGCAGGATAAGTCGGATCCATCGGAATATAACAACCACCGGCCTTGAGTGTCGCCAACATCGCAACAATGAGATCAGTGTTACGGTCAAAACAGAGGCCAACCCGCTGATCGGGAGCGACTCCGAAAGACCGCAGATAATAAGCCAGACGGTTGGCTTGCCGGTTCAGCTCACGATACGTCAGTTTCTGAGCGTCACTCACCACCGCCATCATATCCGGATACTCGGCTGCCTGCTGTTCAAACAGTCGGTGGACACAGATGTCAGTGACAGCGGAAGTTCGCGTTGCGTTCAGTTGGTTAATCAATTTCCGGTATTCATCTTTCGGCAGGATATTCAACGAATGAATCAACCGTTTCGGTTCATCTTCCAACGCAGAAGTCAACTCACGTAAAGCACGCGTGACCATCGCACCGACACGTTCGCAACCAATACTTTCATCCACTTGAATATCTAAAGAAAACCCGTGTTTTGGATTATCATTCACTGACAGCGTAATCGGATAGTTAGTCCGCTCTTCCGTAAACAGCAGATTCATCGGTCCGGTGTCAATCCCGGTCTGACTGTTGCCCCCGTCATAACGATAGTTGAGCAAGCTGCTAAACAGCGGGGTTTGTGGTGCGACGCCACTACACTGCTGAGCCAGAGACAATGAACCATGCTCATACTCCAGCATTTCAGCCAAATGTCTGTGTGTATACTGAACCGCTTCCGTGACCGTTTCATTAGACAGCGACAAACGCAGCGGTAATGTATTGAGGAACATCCCCAGCACCCGGTCAGCACCTTCACCACCGGCCATCCGGCCAAACAGCACCGTGCCGAAAACCACATCGTCACGGCCAGTCGTGGCACGTACCACCAATCCCCAAGCCAAGTGGAACAGGCTGGCAGCACTCACCCCCTGACGACGCGCTTGCTCCCGCAGCAACTGAGACAGATCATCATCAACCGGTAAATGCAGTTCATGAATTTCGTGACCGTCGCCTTGCACATTGAGTAAGCCGAATGGCGCAGAAGGTTCATCAATGTCGCCGAGACGCTCACAAAAGTAAGCGCTCTCTTTTTCCGGATCACTGTCGAGGCGGCTCTCAAACACAAAGTTTCTGAATGGGAGTGGCGCTGGCAGTTGTTCCACCCGGTTGAGCAAATGCGCCTGCACTTCTTCCATCATCAGCTCTAATGTGGTGTGATCAAGACAGAAATGGTGCATCAGCAAGCAGAGTAGCCATCGCCCTTCTGCGGCATCTTCAACCTGATAGGCTTCAATCATCGGTGCCCGATGAACATCCAGACGGGTACTGCTTGGATCAAATCGTTGCTGAATTGCTTTGACCATGTTCGGACCGTCAAGGGTCAGAGGGGTCAGCGGCAACACTGCATCACGCCATACCACCTGAACAGGAACATCAAGCTGATCCCAGACGAGGCTGGTTCTGAGAATGTCATGACGTTTGACGACCGCCTGAAGTGCATCAACAAACTGTTGCAACTCATCCTGACTGGCGAAAGCTTTGATCGCTCGCGTAATGTAAGGGTCGCCTTTTTCTTCCAACAGATGATGGAATAAAATCCCTTCCTGTAACGGTGCCAGCGGATAGATATCCTGAATGTTCGCTGCCCCGCCGGGAACGGAAGCAGCAATGGCGTCGATCTGAGACTGACTCAGCTCCACCAGTGAAAGCATCTCCGGAGTAATTTGCGTACATCCTGCCGGAATCAGGTTTGCAGGTACCTGACGCTCGGTCTTCGATGACTGACTCAATGTTTGCGCCAGACCGGCCAGTGTCGGTGTGGTAAACAGCGATTTGATCGCCAGATGGTAATAGTGATGTCTCAACCGTTCGATCAACTGTACCGCCAACAGTGAGTGTCCGCCCAGTTCAAAGAAATTATCGTGCCGTCCCACTTGCTCAACGTTGAGCAACGATTGCCAGATTGAGGCCAGTAGCTGTTCGACATTGCCGCGTGGCGCTTCGTAATGACTGTGAACAAACGCATCCGCATCCGGCTCAGGTAACGCCCGGTAATCGACTTTGCCGTTTGCCGTCAGCGGAATGGCATCCAACCCGACAAATGCAGCCGGCACCATGTAGCTGGGCAGTGATTCACTCAAGCGCTGCTTCAACGCTTCGATCTCAATCGATACATTGCGTTGACTGGTGTAGTAAGCGACTAAACGCTCGGATGACTCACCGGCGTGCAACACCGTAACAACGGCACTCTGAACTCCCGGACAAGCCTGCAAAGCCGTTGCAATTTCACCAAGCTCGATCCGGAAGCCACGAATTTTAATCTGACTGTCATTCCGGCCCTGATATTCAATCGTCCCATCCAAACGCCAACGAGCGAGATCCCCGGTACGATACATTTTGCTCTCTGGCTGATCCGTGAAAGGATCGGCTAAAAACCGTTCTGCGGTCATCTCCGGAAGATTCAGATATCCCCGGCTGACACTATTGCCGCCGATATAGATTTCACCGGTCACACCGAGTGGTACGGGGCGGAACGATTCATCAAGAATATAGATGCGTGTATTTGCAATCGGGCTGCCGATATGCAGCACATCATCCGCAGCACGAATCGCGCCCGATGTCGCAACAACCGCCGTTTCCGTCGGACCGTAATTGTTCACCAGCGTAAAAGAGACCGATTTATCCGGTTGGCGCGTCAGCCGATCACCACCGACCAACAGATACCGTAATGTCTTCGGGGCAACCTGACGGGCAAAGGCAAGCTCAGCAATCGGTGTCGGTAAGAAACCGACTTCAATCGGTTGTTCAACCCACCAATTGAGCAGTTGCTCGGGATCACGAGAGGCTTCAAGTGATGGCATGGTCAATGTTGCACCGGCACTTAATGGTGGCCACACTTCCCAGACAACCGCATCAAACCCGAGACCAGCCACACTTGAAGCACAAGTTCCTTGCTGAACATGGAATGCCCGGTTATGCCAGTTAACCAAATTCAGCAATTGACGGTGTTCAACCATCACACCTTTCGGCTGACCGGTTGAGCCGGAGGTATAGATAATATAAGCGAGATTTTCGGGACCGAGATCACTGACCGTCGGATTTGACGACGGCTGTTCAAACCATAAACCCCGATCTTGTTGGGTATGAATCAGCCGCGATTCCGGTAATGTCTCTGCCACCAAACCACTGAGATCAATCACACCATCGGTCAACACTACAATCGGATCACTATCGGCAAGCATGTACTGCAAACGTTCTGCCGGATACGCTGGATCCATCGGCACATATCCACCACCCGCTTTCAGCGTTGCCAACATGGCGATCAGCAAGTCAGGTCCCCGACCACAGCAAATAGCAACCCGGCTTTCCGGACCGACACCGACCAGACGCAAATAGTGAGCGAGGCGGTTGGCACGAATGTTCAAGCCACCGTAATTGACGCTTTCTCCGGCACACATCAAAGCAATATGTTCCGGCTCGTCACTGGCTTGTTGTTCAAATAATTCATGGACATACTGTGCCGATGGGAATGCAATTTGAGTTTGATTCCATGCATCAATCATCGACGCCTCTTCCGGCATTTGCAGATGGTAATGATTCACCGCAGTCAGTGCCGATTCAGAAGCAGCACAAGAGAAGAAGTGCATCAGGCGGTAGAAATGAGAAGCCAAGGTCATTTCACTATACAAAGCGGCATTGGCATCGATACACAATTCCAGACCCTGTTGAGGCCCCCGATCACAGATGTTGATCGAAAGGTCATCAATTGGCCCCAAGGTCAGGTTATTCACATTGACCGGAGCCTCACCAAATTTCATTTCGTATTCAAACGGCAGGATATTGATATCGGTCGAGAACAGTTGTTCACTCTCGGTCAGAATTCCAAGATCGGACACCAGATCTTCGCCACGGTAACATTGGTGACGAACGGCACCGAGAATGCGACGTTTGACCTGAGAGACGATCTCCACGAGCGTATCCTCGGGGCTGATATTGAGTCTCAAGGGCAGCACGTTGGAAACCATGCCGGGGAATAAACGGAGTCTCTTATTGGTTCGGGCCACCATCGGGCAACCGACAACCAGATCATCTTCCCCCGTGATGCGATGCAGATAAATTGCAATTAATGCGATCAGCAATTGCGGCACCTGACTTTTACATTCAACCGCAAGTTCTCTTAACATCCGGTTAGTGGATGTCGGCAAGTACATCTGCTTGCGGATAATATTGGTACATGGTGCTTGTTTGTCAGATAAACTGACGGGAGCCGGACGATCTTTGAGAACCTCCTGCCAATATTCTTTGTCTCGCAGGTACTGTTTCGATGTTTTATATTGCTGCTCGATCTCGATCGCTTCAGCCAACGAGACAAACTGACAGGCCGGTGGCTCTTCTCCTGCCACCAGAGCAGAATAAATCTCAGCCACCCGGCTGGATAAAAGAACCCCACCAAAACCGTCCAGAACCAAGTGGTGAACACAGGCGTAATACCAAAAGCGTTCAGGGCCAAGTTGGAGCAACGCAAAAGAAAACGGAGGCCCCTGCTCAAGGTCAAAGGGACGGGCCAAATCGGCATCAAGCCATGCTTTAGCGGCTTGTTGTGGATCAGATTCAGCCTGAAAATCCAAAATGGGTAATTCCCAACCCGGATCAACACCAAACCGCTGTTTCGGCCCTTGAGGCGTTAGCTCAAAAACCTGTTGAAAGGATTCAATCTCTCTGGCAGTTCTGCGGATAGCCACCTCAAAAATATCCGGCTGAACAACACCGGATATTTCCAGATATTCGGTAATTTTAAAGAATTTGCCATGAGCATCGGGCTTCAGCTCCTGAGCAAACCAGATTCCCCTTTGAGCCGATGATAATGGAAGCGCCAAATGACTTTCTCGCTCTAACTGAATAGAGGATTTATGGTTATCGTTCATATTGATATTCACTCACACATTCTGATAAATAAAATTCAAACACGCGGATAAAATAACAACGCCAACAAAGTGACAATGTTATTAAGATGTCATCATTTTACTTTGTATAATAAAACAATATTCAATTCAATCATGCGAGATCGACCAATACATTCAATAAATAGATAAGTAATTAATAAGAAAAACAATCAAAAACAACCGATAAAACGCAAAATTAACCAAAAAGACAATATAAATACTTTCCAGCAAGATAAATTATTTTTTATCTTTCTTGGTAACGCATCAAAATTATAATCAATTTAATTGACTTTTTTCATAACTGTATCAGTTCAGCCAAAAAACAAAAACAAAAGAAAACAAAAATAAAACCATTTAAAACAGTAGGTTATGGTTATTTTTGTAGAGATAAAATAAAATCACCAGTTATAGGAATAAATTGTGGTCTAATTTGTTTAGGTCAACAATGAGTGTAGCATAGAGAAAACAAGTGGGAACCACTGTTACAGAAAACAAATAAGAAAATACTAGAACTAAAATAAATAGCTCTTAAAAAAATAGCCAACAATTATTTAAATAATAATCGCCAGCTAAATGCTAAAAATATTTAGCCAAATACAACAACAGAGATTAATATTTCACAAAAAATCGCTATCAAATATAATAATAAAACAGAACTGACAATTAACAATCAAATTAAATCATCATAAAATAACCTCAATTAATTTCGGCCCGGATTCTTGCATCACCTTTTTAAAAATCATATCAAATGACTGACGTGTTTCTGCCTGAACAGCAGGAACCCCCATCCCCGATGCTAATCCAAGCCAATTAATGGATGGATTTTCTAAACTCATCAGAGAAGCCGCAGATTGACCCTGATTTTCTGCCCCTACACGTTGGAGTTCATAATTCAGGATACTGTATGAGCGATTACTGAATATGACCGTCACAATATCTAAGTTTTCCCTCGCTTGAGTCCAGAGTGCGGGCAGCAGATACATGGCACTCCCATCGCCTTGCAAGTTGATTACTTTGCGTCCCGGACATGCAATCGCAGCGCCAATCGAGACCGCCATCATGCTCCCCAGAGCACCACCGGTCAGATTAAGGTAATCATGTGCCGCAGCGCTTTCGGTAACATCATAATGAGGGAAACCGGATGATGCGGACTCATCGCTGATAATGGCATTGTCCGGTAAATATTTGGCAATGACCTGCATGACAAATTCCGCAGTAACCGGACCATCAAGCGCATACTGCGGAACCTGATGTCTGGTGCGGTATGGCTCAATGTTCCCGGCCTCACAAGCTTTGACTAAATCTTCAAGTGCCTGAGTACTATCTTCATGAATTTCGGTTAACCGAGTCAAACGGCACCCTTCAGGTGTCAGCCAGCTAGGTTTATCGGGATAGGCAAAAAAGCTGACCGGAGGCTTGGCTCCGACTAAGACAATCAATTCTGTCCCGGCCAGAAAATCAACAGCGTGCTCGGAAAGATACGGTAACCGCTCAACCGGAACTCGTCCGGCTCCGCGTTGAATGCGCGGTGCAAACGTATCACACAATAATCGGGCACCTGTTTTTGCAGCAATTTTGCCAGCTGCGGTTAATGCCGGCTCTAATAATGCTGAACCTCGCATGAGGATCGCTGTTTTCAGCCCGCTGTTGATCAAACCGGCAACGTGATTAATTTTCTCGGCTGAGACGGCGCTCGGTGCAGACGGTGCGATTGGTGAAGCAACACTATCAGCGTCATTCCATGCCGTATCTGCCGGCAGAATCAATGTCGCAATCTGTCCCGGAGCTTCCGAAGCAACATGTACGGCCCGAGCCGCATCCTCTCCAATTTGCCCGGAACAAGAAGACGTATAGACCCACTCAGAAACCGGGCTCGCAAATCCATGGATATCAGATGTTAATGGCGCATCGTACTGTAGATGGGTTGTGGCATGATCGCCGACGATATTCACAATCGGTGAACCTGCTCGTCTGGCATTATGTAAGTTGGCCAGACCGTTGGCCAGTCCCGGTCCTAAATGAAGCAATGTACATGCTGGCTTACCCGTCATGCGCCCATATCCGTCAGCCGCACCGGTTGCAACATTTTCCTGAAGTGCCAAAACCGGGCGCATTCCCGGCACGCGATCCAATGCCGCAACAAAATGCATTTCTGACGTCCCCGGATTGGCGAAACAGACTTCAACGCCACTTTCGACCAATGTACGCAACAGACTTTCAGCACCATTCATCGAATGGTTTTTTGTTGCATTGTTCATTGCTTAAAACCCCTATTTCTATTCTGCAAGAGAGGAAGAGCACTAATGCACCCTTTTATCAAAATTAATACACTTGATGCATGTTATTTCATAAATTTGTGTCTTCATACCTATTTCAAACTGCTCGGAGCTGCAACCAGTGATTATGAAATCAATCTCACTTTAATGATTGAGGCGCATGATTGAAACAAAAGCACACAATTGGAGCCATAAAAAAGGCCTCCCTATCAGAGGGAGGCCTTTTCATAGCAAAATATTAGAAATTACTGACGGAATTCTCGTCCGACCAGCATGACTTCTTCGAAATCACTCCGGAATGGATTGATATCCAGACCACCCCGACGGGTATAACGTGCAAGTACCGTCAGTTTCTCCGGTTTGCAGCAACGCTTGATATCAGCAAAGATACGCTCAACGCACTGCTCGTGAAATTCATTATGTTCCCGGAAAGAGATGATGTATCGCAACAGTGTTTCCCGATCGATTTCAGCACCTTGATAATGGATATAGACACTTCCCCAGTCTGGTTGATTAGTGACCAGACAGTTCGATTTCAGCAGATGAGAGCAAAGCTTTTCTTCAACCAGGTTTGCTGAGGTCGCGCCTGACAAACAATCTTCATCATACGCATAACTGTCAATTTCAATATCCAGATCATCAATGCAGGTAAAAGATTTATCCGCGCGAATTTCTAACGTTTCATCCGCAGGTATCAGTTTCACCTGAACATCGCCACCCGATGCAGCACTCAAATCCTGAATCAGCGTTTCGACCAGCGCTTGCTCTGATACAAATGAGGTCTGATTAAGGCTGTTTAGGTACAACTTGAAAGATTTGGACTCAATCAAATTTGGGCTGGTACACGGAATCATAAATTCTGCGACGGCCACCATCGGTTTGCCTTTAGGATTCAGCCAAGACAGTTCATAACCGGTCCATAAGTCATACCCGGAGAAAGCTGCACTATCACATGCCGTGATATTGCTGCGACCACGAGCCCGGGGAATCGGATCAAGCAGTTGGGGGGTGTAGGTTGAAATATAATCCGTTTTCTTACCAAGATTTTTAGAATAAGTTGTATCCATAATGATCCACTAACGTTGTCGTTTATCGATTGATATATTTATTGAATAGCGCCCTTGCACCGTATATCGGGCCAACACCGACAATCGCGTAGATGCTTTTCACAACCACTTGGCAAATAAACATGCTCCATAAGACCGTCGGACTGAGGATATGACTGAATGCCAGATAGATGAAAATCGCACTATCGATTAACGACGCAAAGAAGGTACTGAAAAAAACCCGCACGACCAATCGTCTGCCATTGGTCAGTTGTTTGATTTTCTGCAACAAATACGCATTAACGTTTTCCGATACAAAGTAAGCAATCATTGAAGCCAGAAAAACCGAGTTAATACTATGAATAATCGATTGATAGCTCTCATTCACCACTTCCCAGTCACTGATTGTCGGTGCATAACCAGAGAGATTGAGCATCAACAGCAGAAAAGCATTGGTCACGGTTGACAGCAGAATTGCGGCCCGGGCCATACGTAGCCCATAAAATTCATTGAGGATATCAACCAGAATAAAAGAGATTGGATATAAGAAGATCGCAAAAGGAACAATAAAGCCAGAGTTGGCAATCTCAATCGGCTTCACACCGGTGACGTTTGACAAGATAAAAACAGCCGAAAGTATCGTGGCAATGACGGCAAATGTAATCCAGTATGATTCTTTACGATCTTTGATATCGTAGGCTCCTTGAAACCCCTCGGCACTGTATAGCTTGCGACAAATTTCTTTAGTCTCTATCGGGCTCAGATCTTCTGCCACCGTGCTGTTAAATATTTCATTGAGCGGGATCGATAACTGTTTGCCTGTCGCCAGCACCATGACATTGGCCACATGTTCCGGATGGCGACTGAACCCAATTAATTTATATTTTCTATTCTGCATGTAACCGCTCCTCCCTAATGCACCCAACCAATATCTCGCCATCTCTGAGTACATAATTTTCAGATTCAATTTTTAATGAATTTCTGGATGTTAAAATAACAAGATCATCAATATCATTACGTTTAAACCGTTCAATTACCAGTAATGCACCAACCTGATATCGATGTGTAAATGGGGTTGTAATATTCAAACCGATCATATTGGATTCATCCGAAAAATAATACGTCGTCGGATGAACGACAATTAATTCACCAATATATTTATCTAATGAAGCAATTAACTCTTTCTCATTAACGATAGGGATACACAACGGATTTTTATTGCCATCCGGAGAAATCAGTTGATTCCGGTACTCAATGGCTTCCAGATTACTCTCTTCAATTACCCGACATGTCGTACCAAAGAAATTAGCAATTTTTTCAACCGTTTGAGTCTGAATCCGATCTACTTTACCGTCCAGAATATTGTAAATGGTGGTTCTGGTTATACCCGTGCGTTCAGAAAAAGATTTCTTACTTTCATTACGACTTTTGATCGCATAAGAAATATTATTTTTAATATTATCTATTTTTTCTTGTTTACTTAATTTCATGTACCGCCCAACCATACGCCACATCATAGATACCCATGAATCGATACCTATTCAAAGCGAAACAAATTGCGTGATCTAGATCAACATTAGATAACCAAATATTGAACATTTTTGGTCACATTCTGTAAAATAAACAAAAGCTATCGCTTTTAATATGATAAACAGCAAATTTCCAACTATTGATTAATTTTTAAATTTATGATCAGTAGTCTTTAAAATCAATATAATATTCATCGCAATTTATTAATTACACAAAGGTCAATAATAGATGGCTAGGGTAATGTTATGGGCACAATGTCAGAACTAAAAGAAAATGAAAGTAGCGTGGATGATGTATTATTCTGGTGCCACGTCGTTAGCCAGTGCAGCGTTCCGACGTCAGGAGAACTTTCTCCGGCTGAAAGAGATGCACTACACCGAGCCATCATGGCACTCCATACAACCACAACACTCTATACCAACAGTGTGACGGAAACAGCCGTGTCTGAAATGTGAGTGATGCAGAACGATATGGAAGCGTTATTGATGACGCTTCCCTGAACCGGATTGTTGTTGAGTTCAATCATCCTCATGATGCACGACAATCTCTATCGATAAAACCACTTGGATCACCTTCACGTCGTCGCTTTCTCTCACATCAGCATGACTTCTCAGCATTGCCTTGCCATGTTTTTCTCAACAACTACCAATCGTTCTTTTGTACAGAGTAGTCTTGGTTCGGCAGCTCGAATGAACCGCGCACAAGCTAACCGAGACGGTTGAGACGAACAACCGGAATATCTTTTCTGACCAAAGCACGACTATTAATTGCTTTCATTGTTGTACCGGCCAGATAGGCGTCCTGATGAACATAATAGCTGTTCAGTGGATGATTATAGGTTTGGGGAACTCTGGGAGGCAGGCCAATCAAGGTTTCTTGCCGGGAATCGTTCTTTTGGGACTGGATCGTCAACACATCGCCAATTTTCAACGCCATCGGATTCGCATGATACTGAGGATTCAAATCCAAGAGCTTTTTGGCAGACAAGCCATAACGCACCGCGATCTCCAGCCAGCTTTCCCGATGGTTGGTCCCGGGAATACGCTGCACGGTATGTAGTGTATCCGCTGCATGTTTTTGCTCATCCTGAACAGGTTGCTCCAACGGCCGCAGGACGACCGGCTCACGCGTGATCTCCAGTAACGCCTGAAGATCCAATCTGACCGCATGTTTGTCCAGCCATGTTTCATTCAAAGCATCAAGCTGTGCCCTTGTGATCGGTTTCTTCAGGTACAACAGATGCTGATTATGCACATCCCGACAGCCAATCTTCCAGAACACCAGCAACGCATCATGCGCACAAGGGCAACCTCTCGCCTGATTAAGTTTTTCATGCCGTGAAAGCGTGGCATAAAAACTCCCCGAACCGCCCGGCATCAGATGGTACTCCTGCACAAGCCGAGCCTGATGAAAATGATAGATATATCCTTCGGTTGGCAGCCCCAGATGGTCGCCAACCTGAATCGCCGGCTGCACAGGAATGAATGCTTCTCGCACAAAACCGGATCCAATCGGCTTGACCTGAATCGGATGCGGAACACTAACCCCCAAAGGACTGAGGTCATTAAAAGCCATAATCCGTTTCGGGTCATTATAAGCGGTATAGTAAGTGTAGCGGGTGCCATATTCTGTCGAATATTGATTCTGCGGACTGGTTGTCAGCTCAACCTCCTGCCCTTTCAAGGCAAACCCATAGCGAATCATCGCGCGACGCGATTCATCCGAACAGGCGATTTCCAGATGATATTCGAATCTGACATTCGGGATCTGATCCGGACGTTCGGGAAGCGTCGGAGCTGCGCTGTGAGAAGAAGTTGAAAAAGAAGACTGAAGATGATTCGATTCTGTGAGGATATCGGCATTGATTTTTGACTGAATCATACGGGTTCACTGACGTTTCTTATTGATGAGTACTGTACTGTTTTTGACCAATGCGAATGAAACGCTACAAGGTGCTTATTCTACACAAAAACCAATGGATGTGTATGCAATGCTCAGTTGCAATTGCAAAACATTGAACCAATGTAGCGATTCTGGGCGCTTTCTATTAAACGCATCAATAATAACGTCAAAACCATTGATAAAGTCAAGCCAAAGCAAAATAACAACAACCGTATGTAAAGAGATTATCGGTTCAGGACATCTCATGCCCCGAACCGGAAAACAACATCATTTGAACAGGTGAAGGAGGTCGGCTCATTATCGCATGCGCAATCGTCTGAAAATTCGCCTGTGATATTTCAGCTCCCTGAGACTAATGTCACAATATCCCGGTAAGGTTGTCCAGACGCTGACACCCAGTTCATCTGCCAGTGTCGCAGCAGCAACCGGATATTTATGGCACCGAAGCAATTGCAGCAAATCGAACAGTCGTTGAGTTCGGAACATAGCAAAATAGTCTTTCGTGGTTGTCGGATAGCAATATGCTATCCGACAACCAGTTCAATCCGAAAGTGATTCAAGATAAAAGATCACGTTCACTCATCTTGAGCATCATGTTCAATTGCCCCCTGATTGAGCCAGTCAAACTTACCTTTCCTGCTCTGAACAGCTTCCCGACTAACTTCAGTTTTTAGCGTCTGCTTCAGTCCTGGAATTGATGCAGTTCCGGACTGCAAAGACTCTTGCGTCACACTTTGTTGAGTAGACAGTGTTGTGGATTTGTTCTTCAATGCTTCCAATTGAGCCGATAGCTTATCGACTTTTCCTCCGCCCTTGGCAGAGATTCTTTCCACATTGCCGGACAATATTTCAAGCTGGTGTCCGGCATCCGTCAGTCGGTTCTGAAACCCGCTTAATTCGGTAGTCAAATCCTTTACATGACTATAAGCATCCGAATAACCATATTTTGTATTCAGACGGCTTAAGGCATTTTCTTGCATACTTTTCCCCGTCTGCCAATTCTTAATACCTAGTCTCTCGGAACGAAACTCAACATCCAGTCCGGGTTTAGGTTTTCTACCCTGCTTACCGACAACAACGGCGTCGTTCATAAGTTTTTGCTGAACATCATCCAGTCTGGCTTGAGCGGCTTCCAATTCACTCTTTTTCTGTTCAACTACCGCCAGTGCTTTCTCATACATGGCCTGGTTTTGTTGAAACTCTTGCACAGCAATCTTTAATTCTGACTGATACTCTTCACTCACGATATAAGCTTTTGCTGTCTCTAGCTCTTGGGTAAGATCTAAGATCTGTTTGTGATTGTGCTGAATCTCCAGAGAAAGTCGTTCCAGTTTTTTCTGGTCCGAACGAATCTGTTTTTTCGCCATCATCAGCTGATTACGAGCTTTGGCATACTCTGACACAAAACCGGCATCTTCATCTTCAGACTCAGAATCATCATGAAATGAAGAGGGCGGTTCATGTCCTAATGCAACATTAACTTTTGGTATGTCGCCTCCGACAACGGCTTCTCCGGTCAATTGATTAAAGCTCTGACGGTGACTGTCGACCACTTTACTTGCCCGATACCCGACAAACATTCCCCCGTGAGTTCCCCCGGAATAAAAACGCCAGTCGCGATGATTGAGCTGATTTGCAATCATTGCATTCATCACCTTGTGGGAAGCATTACATAGAAAACAGTCTGCTAATGTTCCGCCGATATACACATCTTTTTCGGTATAATTCCCCTGCTTTCTCCGCTCATGAATTGCTGCCGTTACTTTGAGTTCACCATGCTTGTTGTAACTGCTATCGGATGCATGAGTCGAAGTTGGAACGACATAAATTCCGGCTCGTCCCTGCATATGTTGCTCACAACTAATCACTCCGGCATTAATCGCAGCCAGCAATCGGGCTAATTGTCCTCTGACATCTTCATTAGCTTCAATACCAGAACTTTCATCTGTATATCCGCCCTGTAAAAAGCGTTTAGTTTTTTTCCGATCTTTCACCCGCCGATCACCAGTGACTCTCCGGTCTTCGGGTAATGGGTCTTCATCACCCAGCACCTTACTCCGGAGAGTTGCAGCAACGGCAGACAACTTCTTATTCTGCTCGGCACTTTCCTGATTAACACTCAGCACCAACGTCTGATCATCCAGAGCAACAGCCACATGTACATTCGTTTCCGTTGCCAGAATTCTGCCAATCCGATCAATCATCCGTTCAAAGCGGGTCATGTTCTTACGTGGTACGGCATGATGATGGCCTTTTGTTGTCGCCGCCGGATTAGCGGGAGTCTGATAATCAGTGGAACGTTCATGTGTTTGTGGCGGAACCAAACCATGTTCATCCTTATTACGCTGTACCACCGCCACATCATTCTGCTTCTGCACAACGGACGGTAACAAAGTCCGCTGATCTCTAAGTACAAAATCAGAATGACGCCGGGCCGAACGCTGCTGTGACACATTCTGATCACGTTTAAGGTTCATCCGATACATCACTATTTCCTTCTTTGTTTAGTTTCCGGAGGCTGGTCAATACTTCGATTCCAACTCTTTAATCATGTTGTAGAGTGTTCTGACCACATACAAATTGTTATCAGACCCTTTATCAATGGTTGATATTTCTTCCGACATTTTATGGGCAGTTTCACCATAGACTTCCAAATCTTTCTCTTTTTTCTTCGCAGAGTGACTGATTTTCTGGTAAAGCGTTTCTTCCATGTCAATCAGCTCCCGGGCTTTTTCTTCAAGGAAGTCTACTTTCTGGTCTTCCGTTGTGAATGTTTCCCACTTTGTCACCCAACCTTTAGTGCGATCATCACCATACGAAACCCGTTTTGTTCCGGGATGTAAATTTTCGTTCATCAGAACATTGTGATATTCCAGCAGCAATGTCGTGGTATTGTCCCCATTAAACCCTGACACGGTATTCTGCTTATGGTGCCCCAGCTCATGCAGGAGATTGCGTTCATAGTTCACCATGTTTGCAGTAATAAACACGGCTCCCATATGGTGATCATAAGCGGCACCACCTTGCAAACTCAGTAATAACTCAGCCGTTGCATCCACATATTCAGGCTCTTTACCGGCACCGATCTGAACCGATGTCAGAGATTCATTCAGCTCTTGTGCACTTAATCCGATCACATGTCCCGGTGGGTAATCCTTAAATTTGGTATTCGCCATTACTTTGGATGAAACCTCTACGACTTTATGACCGGAATCCGGAATACCTAAGCGCTGACAGGCAGCCCGAATCACCGTCAGATCGATAACCCGCTGGATCACTGAAGTCGATAATTGCAAGGAAGCATTGGTATGATAAGCCGGTAATGCATCATGATTTTGTGATGTCTTGGGTTCTATTGAATGCCTTTGTAGTGCAATTGCCCCCATCCGATCAGCCTCACGTTCCAAAACCGGACTATCATTCACAGCAACCTGCCCAACAGAAGTCGTGGCCTGAACCTGCCCTTTTGCCTGCTGAACCACATGCCCTAATTCGTGAGGAAGATGCTTTTCCTGTCCTGAAGCAAGATGGATTTCATTACCCTGCGCATAAGCGTGCGCCTGAACGGTTGCCGGTTTATCAGAGTTATAGTGCACTTTGACATGGTCCAGACTCATTCCGGATAAATTTTCCATTCCAGATTTCAACTGATCCGGCAAACCAGTATGGTTCGGTTGCTGCTGAATGACCGGTGTTGCAGATTGTCGGTTATCCGCCAGTGTTGCCCGACTCTGCCGCTGCGCGGCCCGTTGCCGGGACAGCGTCGGTTTGGATTTCAGTTCTGCGTGCGCCATACAGCCTCCTGCTCAGTTGAGCTTGATGGTTTTATTATCTTTGAGGAATTCCTGCCGGATGCTATTGAGCAATTCATCCCGCTGGACGACCCTTGCTCCGCGACGAATCGCTTGTAGCGCACACTGGCGAAGAATGTTGACGATCTGCCCGCCGGTGACTTCAAACTCCGTAGCAATCTGCTGCAACTGAATCTCCGGACTGAGCTCACAGACATTGTCAAAAGCATTGCGCCATAGCTGTAAGCGCTCTTCCGGACCGGGAATCGCAAACTGGATCATGCTTTGAAAACGGCGGGTAAAGGCTTCATCCATATTGGCTTTGAGATTGGTTGCCAGAATCACCGTCCCGGGAAAATCTTCAATACGCTGCAACAGATAACCCGTTTGCTGATTGGCGTGGCGATCATTCGATGAGGTCGCCTCGGTGCGCTTACCGAACAGCGCATCCGCTTCATCAAAGAACAGAATCCAGTCTTTATAGCTGGCGGCATCAAAAACTTTGGCGAGATTCTTCTCGGTTTCACCGATATATTTGGAAACCACCATCGACAGATCGACCCGATAAACCGCTCTTCCGGTTGATTGCCCCAACAACGCTGCCGTCAGCGTTTTTCCGGTTCCGGGCGGGCCGGAGAAGACGGCGCGAAACCCCGGTTTGACCTTCTGATCGAGATGCCACTCATGCATCAGCGTGGCACCATAGGCCAGCCATGCACGAATCTCTTCAACCTGATTCATCACCCGATAATCCAGCACTAAGTCTTTCCATTGCAGTGGTGTTTCCAGAATATGAGCCGGGAAACTCATACTCAGCTCCGGACGAATCTGTTCTCCGGTAATCAGGTAGTTCAGCCACGATTCACTGGCTTTAAACACCCCGGCCCAGTCAGGCAAAGCCGGGTCGGCAGGGAGCAGTTCGGTGACCTGTTCGGCCATCAATCGGTGATGCGGTGAAAGAATGTACATCACTTCCAGCCGCCACTGCGGATCATTGGCTGTCACTAAAAAATTCAGCGTCTGACCGGTCGGGATAAAGCCACCGAATGCTTTGTCTGTGATGCCGCCAAACTCACTGAATCCCCGATCAATCAGCTGGTTCATCCCAAACAGAATATCCAGCACTTCCGGGCGGATTGCCGGTGCCAGCGCTAAATCAAGCGCCAGACGCTCAAAAGTGTTCAGCTCCCATTCCAGAACCAGATTGGCAAACAGACTGTCATTGAGTTCAAGCGATGGCGGCGGAATCTCTAACCAGTGATTTTCATGCCCCTCCTGTTTGAGATAACTACAGATCACTTGATTGATAACCATGGAAAGCCACTCCATCTCCAGATAGAGTGCATTTAAGTTACGTTCCGGCGGGATAATCATCATCCCCTCCTTCGTTGTCGAGACGCTGTAATAGAGACCTGTCGTGACCATCACCGTCACGATAGCCCCCTGAATACACCGGCCTCAGCCAGTCATATTCAGGGACAGCGGCATCCCGTCTCAACCTCGTTATGCGGCAAAAGCGGCTGCTTTGGCGGCATTCAACCCAGCTTGCAGTGAGTTGAGTTTGGTCGTTGCCCGCGCCAGTTCAGCCTGCGCATATTCCAACTGAGTATCAGCCATATTACTGGCCTCAAGTGCTTGTTGATAATCACTGACTGCCTGATGATAGGCCTTCTGAATCAGGGTCAGTAACGCGGTATCTTGCTGACTTTGAATAATGGTTTTGAGCTGGGCAATTTTCATCTCAGACTGTATGGAAATATTGGTCAGCACGGTTTTAATTTGCTGATACGCTTTTTTGGCCTGAACTACATCCGCGCGAGATTTCACCAGATTTTGCTGCACTTCGGCAGCAGCTTCATCATCTTTGGCATCTTCAAGTTGCGCCGTCAGACTGGCGTGATTCTCTTCCACATCGAGCATATGGCTGAGTCGGGATTGTGTCTGTTGCTGCACATTCTGTAGCTGAGTCATCAATGTTTCTACACTTTGTAATGCTGTTGACGCACGCTCAAACAGCGTATGACTCTGAGCCTGATCGACATCACCACCGGTCAGCAGTGCTTCAAGATGGACGGACTGTTGCAGTTCAAGATCTGAAACCGAATAGGATTCACTGGCAGAAGAGACCGTCGCATAACAACTCTGCAAAGCTGTCAGTGTCGTTGCGATTGCCTGATTTGCATCGGTTGTTGCCTGCCCGAGCGTACTGACCAGCTCATCGGGAATCGCCTTATTCACGGCTTTTTGTCGGTTGACGAAATCAGTCAGTTTTTCAATAACATCCACAGAAAAAATAAGCTGATTGATCAGATTAGCAACATTCTGAGAAGTGCTGGTTACCCCCTCTTTTGTCGTCTTGGTCTGATGATTGACGATCTGAGAATACTGTTTCAGTTCTGCAACCTGAGAGACCACCAGTTTCACCTGATTGAACTGACTCAACGCGGTATTCTTCTTCGCTTCAGCATCTGTAAGTAGCTGAGCAAAATGACCCTGTTTATCGGTAAGCGAGTTGACGACAGCATTCATTTCATCAATCTGATATTGCACATTGGCAACCTGACTGGTCAATGACTCAATCTCAAAATTCTTCTGCTCGGCGATACCAACTTTCATTGTTGTTTGCATAAATAATTCTCCAGATTATTGATTATTCCTGCTCATCATCGGACTCGTTTTTTTTAGCGGAACGACGTGCTTTCTTTTCTTCACTGTCATCTTTATCCGTCACTTGTGCCGTCGATGCCGAGGGTTGTAGCTGCCCCAGATAATCTTCACCAGGAATAATCATGACGGGATCAGTATCCAGTGCGGAAAGCGACGACGCATAGTGTCCCTGATCCACACCAGACGCTGGTGTAGTGAGCACGACGGGGATATAGGATGAGCCTGCAATCAGTGGATTACCGAAGTTATCAGTCATGTCATCAGGTACTGCAGCGGCCATCCAGTGGACACGTTTCCCGTTTTTCACCACGCTGGACTCGATATGAGCCAGTTGATAGTTGGCACTGGACACCTGCATTGCAATTGACTGATTAAAATAGAAATTCAGTGCACTGTGCCCGGCTTTCGGTGGCAAAGGTGCGACCATCAGTCCGCCGGTCAAAGGTTGGTAGGCAGGTAACAACATGACACGGAACTCTGGTTCATAATTCCCTTTGTTGCCCGTCACCATGAACAGAATTTGCCGGGACTCGTCATCAAAGCTGATTTTTTGCGCAACAGGTAGCGGGGTCAGTAATGTCACCGCCGGAGAAGCACTTGAAAGTACATTACTGTATGAACCGATATATTTCTGATACGTCAAATCCAGTACGGCATACATATACACCAGATAATCGCGTCCCAGTTCCAGAGGTTTTCCGGCAAAATCTAAGCAGGAATCGCCGTATTTGAGGGTAGTCTGACAATGCCCTTGATCGTCTGGCGTCACCTCGGTAAACCGATCTTTCTGATATTCGGCAAAGGTCGATTCAACCTGATCCTGTTTGATGCTGGACTTTTTATCAGCACTGACGACGAAGACAAAATAATGTGGTGCGGGATCCGGTAATGCACTATCGGTCTTACCTAACTGTGCAGCGCATTGCTCCGGCAGCTGAGTGAATGCCGATGTAAATGGCTGGAAACTCACTGTGATCTGCTGATCCCCTTGGGCAACCGCAGTCAGATTAAAGTTCAGAGTGTCATTGCCGTCCTGAACGGTTCCATTGATCGCACTTTCCGCCGACAGTGCATCTTCCAGTGCACCTTCGGCTTGTTTCTCGGTTTGACTGGCGGAGGATAGAGCCTCCTGATCCGCAACTCTGGCAGACGACAGCGATTTGAACTGAGTCAGAGAAACTGCCAGCAGTTTTTCCAGCTCCGACTTGGAACGGGTCGCGCTCGACTCCAGCTCTTTTGCAATAACTTCAGAACTGGAAGACGACGCTTCCATCGCCTTCTGAGATGCATATTCGGCCTGATTGGCGGTTTCCCGGATAAAAGCGTTGGCCTCCAGTGTCTTTTTGTAAATATCTGTACCGTAGCAGGCAGCAGCGGCAACATTCAGAGCACTACCGATATCAGCCGCCAGTTTGGCAACTGCGGTCGCCGCCGTCTGAACATTGGTTGCTGCCGTCGCACTATTGCTCACGGTTGTGGCAACATTGCTCTGAATCAGATGAGTCGATTCAACCAGATTGTTCATCAGATTATCGTTTTTCACCCCTTGTTGATTGATCAACCGGACAGCCTCCAACTGTTCAATGGTAGCTTCCAGATTGTCGTGCGCCGTCAGTTGTGCACCTTGCGCATAATACAAACTGTATTGTGCGCTCCGCCGCTGAGATGCCAGCTTTTGTTGCTGGGCATACAAAGCATCAAGAGATGTCCCTACCACTTCTTGCAAGTTTTCCTGATACGAGTTCATAAGTTCACCTTGCCCTTCGTCGGTTAATTGGTGATTCACAATTCACAGTACAAACGACCAACCCGAAGGTTAAGTTGGCCAGGTGACGTAAATCGGTTTCTTCATCCAAGGTAACCTGATGATCGAATAAGACAGCGGCGCTCGTGCAATCAGCATATCGTAAGGCCGTTTTTCAACGATCAAGTCCCAGTGGTCCTGTGATTCCGTCAGGGTGCCGTTCCTGACCAGCCAGTTACCGCGAAAACCGTCAATGGACGTTTTCCCGATTGCTGGCCAATAGTCGATCACCGCCTCAATCAGGCTGTGAACGATGTCTGTTTCCTCCGTTGAAAGAGAGATACGGGTTTCAACCGATTCAGAGAATGGTAAGCCACATAAAATTTTATTGAGTAACAGGTAAGGCTCTGCGGTTTCCTGAGCACCGGTGGCTAACACTTGTAAGCAGTGGACTGCTCGCCGCTGCATGGCAAAAGTCACGAACTGGTTGTCACGTGTCAGTTGTAACCGTGCAAAAAATGCCGGAATAAAACTCTGGAGCAGCACCAACCCGGCATTCAATACCATCATAGGAACCGTGTGACATGATGCTTGATGGGGTTCGTCCGAAAGCCCCCATCGGGCAATCTCACTCTGGGGGGCGGGGCGTAAGGTGTCGATTGAGGTTTCACGCTCGTTCGGATCGCGGCTCGGAGCCGATATGTCCTCAGACGATACGATTTGACGCTCGGTCGAACGCCGAAGTATCCGAATGAACGTTTGGATCGACGGTGTCAGAGTATACGTCGTCACAAGCCCCGAACGGGATAACTGTGCTGCCAATAACGCAGGCGCAACCGTTCCGACCTGTAATATTTTACCGAACAGTGCTGCGACCAACGCATCAGGGGTCAGGTTTTGCCAATGCTGACGCAGCCAGCTCTCCAAAACACAGTTCAGTAAGTGCTGCCGCCGCTCAGCAAACGTCATCTGCGGCAAATTCAATTGCAATACCAGTCGTTCCAAGATCTGAATGGTCTCAATCTCGGCCTGAAGCGACAGATGCGAACGACTCATCACATCCAGTAATGACGCCAGCGACAAATGGGCTAATAAGCGATGATGAACCATTGCAAAGCGAGTCATTGGCGTGATCTGCTGCCGGAATGATTCAGGATAGAAGTACAACCAATCCAATAAAGCCTGCCGCCAGTCTACCGGAGACGTCCCATAAGGATTGATCGGGTTATGGTTATGCCCTGACTGCAACCATTGCAGTACCCGGGTACGCCACTGAGGTTGTCGCAGGTATTGCCCATGCTGATCCTGATACCATGCAGAGATATTATCCGGCTGGTGAGATGAGTCAGAACGCTCATGCGCTGAAGATATCGACAACAGCACGTGTTCATCTGCTGCACTGGCAGGTTGCATTATCGACAATGACGAATCATGGCAATGCATGTCAGACACCTCAAATTCAGTGTCATGATGAACCGCATTCAACCGGGAAAGAATCGCGACCCAATCCAGAGCAGCGGAAGCGCCTGCCGTTAGCTGCAACCGAAGGCGCGATGCAAGCATCGACCAACGCACGTTGTGCCGTTGTGCCCAGTGTTGCAACGATGCAGCAACCCAGCCAGACACATCGACAGAAAATCCCGTCACCCGGTGGTGCACATGCCAGTAGGCCCGTAGTTCATTGAGCCAGATTGCCCAACAGCTTCGCGCGAGGCTTTCGGTCAGCCCGGCCGGACTGACATCCCCCATCCCGGACACACAGTGGGCCAGTTCCCGTAACCATTGCTGACGGTCAGTTGTCCGCTGTAAAGCCGTCGGTAGTAATGACGCCAACCACTGCTGCCCTGCTGAAGTCTGCGCAAATCGCATCAGGTATCCGACAGCATCAGGATGTGCTTTGAGGGTTGCCCACACCGGATCCGAAGATGATGTTTGCGATGAAGCGACCGTTGCAGTAGATATCGTTGCATTAGATACCTTTGCAGTGGATAAATTGGATGCTTTGGGCCGCCACCGTGCGGCAAAAACCACCATCTCAGCACATGCCGGCACGGTGTCAGTCTTGGCACATAAATGTGCAAGAACTTCATGCCATACCTGAAAATCCTGACCGGTTTCGCGCTGCAATCCCGAGAAGAAACAGGCCTGCCAGCCATACATCTGCGTCGGATATTTCAACGGATTCAATAAGGCTTGGACCATCAGGGCCGTCAGCCAGTGCATCGGATCAGCAGCCGGAATCCGGGGTAAAAACCCTTGGATGTGCCACTGGTGCAGCATAGACAGAAACAGGAAAGCCGATTCCCCTGCTTGCGGAGCCAGTGTCACCAGTAGCGCACGAAGTTCACTCAGGCTCAGATGGCCCCGAGCGGCCAGTGAGTGCACCAAAAATTGGCTGAGAGCCTTAGCCGGACGTTCCTGCCACTGCTGTTGCCGGAACAGGGATTGGAAATGGCTGTGACGCGCTTCCGGCCGCAGATGCAGGATAACAATCAGTCTCCGGATAGGATCAATCTCAAACCCGGTTGCATCATCCGTTTGAATGCGGAACCACTCTGTGACGTCTTGCTGACTGAGCGCTGCTCGTTGTAGTTCCTGAAGAATCGCCAGCAGCTCAAAGTGATGGGGTGCCAGTTGCCACTGCACCGACGTATTGACTAACATCGTCAGTAGCAACACATAGTCGAGATGATACTGACGACTCAACCCGACCAGCGTGGTGTGCACCAACTGACGACGATTAAAATAACTGCCACTACTTGCCAGCAGATAATCCAGTAAAATCCGCCAGATCAATAATGGGTCAAGGCGCTGTGCCCGGAGCATTGTTTGGGTATGCCGGACATGCGTCTGAATAAAAAGCTGATCGCCCGGTGCAATGATCGCGACGAGTGTCTGTAACTGATCATGACTCAGTTGCTGTAGTAAAAATAGCCGGACGTCTTCGCGCCGCCCTGCGTCACGAATGATCCGGGCGGTTCGGCTCGCATCCTGCCCGGCTAGGCGAACAAACAGCTCATTGAAGTAAACCGGTCGGATCGCTTGCTGACAGACACGCTCGCGACCATGCAGCATCTGTTGCAGCCGTTGCCACAAATCCGGTTCGGTCAACACAACGGTATTGATCGGCCGCTGCTGCTGTTCCAGCATCCCCAGAACCTGTAAAAACTGCGGCCCCATCAGCCCCTGTGACAACATCTGACGCGCAACATCACTGAGACGGTGCACGAGTGTAGAGAAATCCAGCTGCTCATGCTGCGCCATCTGAAATAGTGTCGAGCGGACAAATTGCAGCGTATTAAACAGTGTGCCGCGCTCCACCAGCAGATGGGTGAGAATCCAGTACCAAATATTGGATTTCAGCGTTCGTGAATGCGTACCGCCCAAAGGTTTTTGTTGCTCACTCAAAGCGAGATGATCCGCATAGCGGTGAATGAAATCCGCATGCCACGGCTCTAATATCTGAATGGTGGTGCGGATCCGAGGTTCACCCCACTGCCAGACAATTCTGCGCCGGACTGCCGCCGATGACCCAACCTGACGCAACAGTTCGGCCACGGCCTGTGGTTGCTGCTCAAACAACTGATCAACCATGGTCATCGGATCGCTCAGTCTCTGCCGCCACCATGGGGATGTCCCGTGCACTAAAAACCACCGGAGCTGGGCTAGTGTCGAGACTTGTAAATCGACGATCCGTAAACTTTGGCCGCTGTCTGTATGCGAACCGGAACGATACCGACGAAACAACTGCATCAACGCATCTTCCAGTGCATCTCTGACTCGCTGCGGGAGTTGGCGATCCAAATCCTGTAACGACAGGGTTCCCAGATCCAGCTCCAACTGCTCAATCTGCCAAATCTGGGCCGCCGGACAATAACGTTCAAAACACTGCCCCAGAATACCGGGAAGAACCTGATGACTCCACTGACTCAAAGCATTCTGTAGGGCGACGGCATACTCACGGTCATCAAACTGAGTTTGCCATTGACAGCGGGCAACCATGTGTTCATGCCTGATCATAAGGCACCTCCGGCATCACTGATATTGCCCGTAGCAACGCTGCCTGACAGTCAGATTGGTTCACATTTGCCGGAGCCAATGCATTGCACAGTGACGTATTCGTCTGATGGATCTGGCGGTTATACCATTGACAGTAGCAGGCAATCAGCGTTGACATTTGCCGGTAGCTCCCCTGACGCCACTGTAAACGGACATGTGCAGGCCAGTGAAACTGCACCATCTCGGCAAGAAAAGTCTGAAACTGAGGCTGTTGCATCAGCACCACATAATCGGGAAATGCTAATGTGGCGAGCAACCCTTCCCCCATATCCACTGCAATTGCATCATCAGGACTGGTCTGTTCGTGTTCTTCGGTCGGTTCGTTTTTAGTCAGGGACGGATCGGGTTGTAACAAGGTTTGCTCAATCAGTACGAATCCGCGTCGAACCCGCCCGAGCCAGTCGAGCTGATCAATATACTGCTGCAACTGCACTCGCCCGAAGTAGTGTTCTGTCCACGGTAATCTCAACACTGGCTGAGTACCAATTTGCACGACCAATGCATCCGTTTGTCTGAGAACGGAAATATCACGCAACGTATCCGCCATATTTGCTGCCGCATGTTGCTCAGGGAATCGCTCCCCGACTTGAGGGTCAGCAGCCAGCCAACGGAGAAACTCAGGCACCTGTGTCAGCCGGACCAGTGCAGTTGCCAGTGTTTGCAGATGGCGGGCAATGCCCAACAAAATCGCGCATTTGAGTTCGAATACGGAAAAATCGGCATAATCCTGATCGGTTAGTTTCACAAACTGATCCAACGCACCGGCATCTAAAACACCATCTCTCATCAAAGCTTTGTATTGTGTCTGCTCACTTTCAAGCAGCTGTTGATTGCCGTCTTGCAACGGCAGTGACGCTGCGATTGCCTGACAACGCTTCACCACCTGATCATGATGAATCGCCTGATCGGTTTGCCCCTGCTTCACGAGGACTGCCCGTAAATGGGCGATCCGGGCCTGAGCCATCGTGGCAATCAATGTTTTTTGATCGATAAATCCCCGCCGATAAATCCCCCGCAACAGTGGTGCCAATGCATTCGAATAGCGGGATACCATGAGCTGACGATAAGCTTGCGTTTCTAACCGGTAGCGGCCCGGTGTCGTTAACGGCTGAGCTTGTGAGAAGTCTCCCGCCAGATTACGCCGGTAAGAGAGTGCCTGTAGGTTTTGCAACCAGACCCCTTTGATGATGATCCGGGTTCTCAAATGCCCCCCGAACCACTGACAGCCATCAATGATTTCATCATAACGATCAGCCGGTTCACCGTGACGGGCAAGCAAATGGCTCAACATGGCATCGCGACGCTGTTCTGCTTCTTCCGGTGTTTCAGTGCATTGATTGAGCCCGTAGGCATACGTATTGAACGGATCGCGCCGAAAACGTTGCCAGACTAATTTCTCCCGTTGTTTGGGCTCATCTGGGTCATCGGGATAAAAGTATTGGTAGCGATTTTTCCCCTGCAATAATGCTTGAACATCCGGCACGTCATAAAGTGGCTGATAGAAATAACTGCGCACGAATGACTGACTGGGTATCGCCATGCGCTGCGGGTCGGCCCGATTTTGGGTATAACGCTCAATCAAGGTGTTTTCTGCGCTGGCACCGCTGCCAAAACTGAAAGAGAACAGATGGCCGAGATTTGCCAACTGAGAAAACTGATTCGCCATCACCTGATCGAATAGCAGCAGATACCCTTTCAGCTGGCGAGCCTGAGCCACGCGGAAATCCGATATGTCGGACTGCAATGAGTTGGCACCTACACCATAACTGGTCGGAAAGGTGTGTTGGATCGAATAATAGCTTTCGATATTCCGATAGCGCCCTTGGGGCAAGGGCGGTGCAATATCAACACTGGCATCAACAGGGCTGGCCTGATGTCGTGCATGTAACCGGGTCAGAAAACGGCTCCGCTCCCATTGAGTGGCCACATTCAGTGACACCTGATGACTCTGCATCTGAAAATCATCACTGAGTGAAATGGCAGCAACCTTATCAGCCGCCACGGCAACAGACTGACATGACGGTTCATCACAAAAAGCCAGCCGTGCCACAACCGCGACTCCGGGCACTTCACTGATCCGTGACATCAAATCTATCAGCCGGACTTCTTGTCGTTTTTCACCGAGTCCGCTTACCAGCCATGCTGATGATTTCTCACAACAGTGCCAGCCCTGTTGCAATAAAGGGCCGTTGAAAATGGTATCAGCGCTATAACCGGCCTGAGTCAGTTGCTGATATCCCTGTTGTCGGAACGGTGGACTGACATAATCCGCCAAAGCTAAGTCGATCTGCCCGGCTACCTGATGCGGATCAGCATCGGGGGCCAGTAGAATCTGTCCGGAAAGCGCAATCACCTGCGGTTGTAACAATACCGGTAATAAAAAATATTCGCCCAGATTACGATGTTGGTTGAGTAAACGATGCACCGATTGAATCAATGTATCCGCCGCCGTTTTTTCAGTTTGACGATTCGGGGCTGATGAACCTGTTTCACCGGCATGACTTTCTACGCCATGTCGCTCTTCCGTCGCTTTTTCAACCACAACGGACGATTCATGTCTGACATAAACCGCGACCTGATACAAACCTGTCGGTTGGCTGGCAATGGTCAGCGGTGTCAGATAAATATTCTCGACGGCGTCGATTCGGTCCAGAACCAGCTTGCGGTAATCGTCAATCGTGACCGGAGCTGTCGTCAGAATCTCCTCCGCCCGGAAGAACTGCTGTGCATAGTCGATCTGACCATCAGACTGAGTTAACACATCAGCGATGGGGAAACTGTTGACATACCCCAGCTCGGTCAGGGCATAACAGAGCTGTTCCAGAATCGTCACACCCGGATCACTGTCATTGAAATTACTCCAGATATGACCAACCTGTGATTTCAGCTGCCGGATCCCCTCCTGCTTCAAAAAAGTAAAATCTTGCTGTGGCGGCAGTGGCCCGGCAGCAATGCTGTTTTCCTGAACCAAATCTCGTAATGCTGACGGCTGTAAACTGGTCTCACTCATCAGTAAGCCTCCGTCAGTCGGTTCTGCGCGACACCGGACGATTGCTTCTCAGGTGAGCCGGCACGGGTGAGCCGGAAGGTATGTTTGAATGACGAAACAAAAATGCGATTCGCAGTTGCAGGCATGAGCCTTTCCGGACCAGTGTTGTCAGTGGTAGTGGTCGCTTCAGTATTCTCTGTATGTGGGTTTTCTGCTGTCTCACTCAACGTCAATTGCAGCGCTGGCACCGCAACAATCCCATCAAATGTTGCCAGAAAGCGTGTCACTGCCGTGCGGTTTAAACCGTCACCAAGCCGATATTGCTGCTGTTCCGCTGCAATCCACGGTGACAGATAGAGATTCACCCCTTGATGCAAGGCATTCAACAGATCACTGGCATTGGTGGTCTCGCGGATCACCACCGTTGCAACCACGGACACCGGCTCATACAGGAGGTTTGTCACCCGAACCTGAGTCATCGCTGATGTGCTTTGCATCAACCTTGCAATGATCTGTTGAATTTGGTCGCGCGGCACAACCGGCCGGAATGCATGGGCAATCTGAGCCGACGGATACGACTGGACGACCCCTAAATGAACGCAACCTGAAGCTTTTTCCGGCAGGTGGCGGACATGAAACAGTGACGGGCAGGCCTGCTTGGTCAGTAAGATATAATCCCAGTCAGCAACGGCGCGATCTTTGGTTTTCAGTCGCTGACTTACTCGCTCCCGGAAGACCGGTTCAGACTCTTGCGCCCGGCCGCCGACAGAGGCAAAGGGCTGAACCACGCCGGCCAACGCCGGATTTTTTACTGCCGGTGCATTGATCTTTCCGGCAGCTAAAACCGGTGTTTCTCCCACAGGCAAACTTATCGGCGCTTGCCGGATTACTTCGATGCCCTGAGTATTACAATACACACAGGCGACTCGACGCGCTGAAGCCTGTGTCATCAATAACCAGGCACATCCTTGAGTTATCGGGCCAGCTTTCCCTTGTGTATCACTGGCTGTTTTGCTCTCCGCCTGAGGAAATTGTGGTGGGTTCAAGACCACATTTTGTGGCAAATCGATCTGTACCAGACCGGAGCGGGTCAGTCCGCTGGTTTGATCCAATAAGACCGACAGCGCCTCCCAACCGTTGTCGCTCCAGTAATATAAACTCACTTCACTGCGCGATGGTTCACCAGATTGTGGCTCGCGGCTGAGATCCTGAGCCAATTCAATCAGCAGGTTCACCCGACATGGTCGTATAACCTCAGTCAACTGAATATACAGACTATTGGCCGGACGGCTGACACCGTTGTAGAGCGCCAGCCCCTGAGGTGTTTTCTCTGCATCCGGCGTGGGTTGTAATTTCATATGGCGCAGATCAACACTCGGATGTGTCTGATCAGACTGACACGAAAAATAAGGATACGTTGCCAGTGCCCCGATGTGTAACAACGTCAGCGTTCCATGCCCTTGCTCTTTGTCGGCTGACAGTGTCGGGTCGGTAAAATCGAATGATTGTGCGGCCTGATAACTTAACGTTGCCTGTTGTGCCTTCACGACCCATGGTAAGGGAGGGAGCGGTTGTACTCTGCCCAACGATTTCATCCCGACCAGATGCCCCAGTCCGCGTAAAACTTTCACCACCGGGCCGAGTAACCCAGCGCCGTTCATCAGAATTTTGGCATTCTCTAAACTGATCGCAGCCACCAGTTGCGCATAAATCCCATGACCGAATCCGTCCGCCGGGGCGATCAGGGTCATTCGTAGCTGCGGGTGGCCGGTGAGCGGAGCCTCAAGACATCGTTGCGGTTCGGGAAAAGAGAATTGATAGTGGGTGCCTGAGGCATTCTCTGCAACCATTTTATGTTTATGCATCCCCCACTGCTGCGCAAATAAACCATCGCTTTGCTGCACAATCGGTTGAGGTGAGGGGGGATGACGGTGCCACAAGCGCTGCCACCAATGTCGTTTATGAGTAGGCTGAGCATCGGGCGCTTCATCGTTGGGGACAGCCGAGATCTGCGCTGCGGTCGGTTGCCAGCCATCGGCTGTATAAGTTTGCCATGCGATTCGAAAAGCAGTGTTATGCCAAGTCTGTTTCTCACCGCCCTGATGGTAGAGGAAAGTGTTATACGCTGAAAAATAGACACTGAAATCGGCGGGGATATTCTCCCATGATAATGTCAGATCGAGCTGAGTGAGCGGCTTATCGACAATTTCTGCATCACGGATATAACAGTGGCTCCCGGCCTCCGGGATTGCCCCCAGAATCGGCATCGGTTTGCCCGGCACCAACGGACCATTATCACTGAGCAGAGAGAACGAATCACTCTGCGTCACGGAGACCTGAAAATCGAGGGTCAACAAACGGGGAACCGTGCGTAAATCGAGCGACGCCGGGAGCATAATCCGACAATAAGGCAGCACGCTCTCATAACCGCCCGGTGGCTGACTAAAGGCTTCTACCGCCGGATCGTGCGATTGTAATGTCATCGTCAATCGGAGCTGACGGCTGGTCTCCCCTTGTGCCCACTGAACATCTGAAGCCTGAAACCATCCCTTTTTACCACTGAACCAACTTGTTGCCCCCTGCCATAATTCGGCCTGAACGGGCTGATCGAGTGAGAAAATCATCGTCAGCACTCGAATACCGCTTCTCAAGGCCAGCATCGGACTCGACAGCACAAATCCCTGTTGAACCGTTTGGGTTTGTTCCCCGCCGAACCAATCACAGGCCAATACTTGTTGGGTGGTACTATCGCGCCGAATTTTACGAGTATCGGGTAGTTGTTCAAGATATTGCTGCCGGCTGACTGATTGCTGTTGGCCGGCTGAATCGTGTTGCTGCATCTCATTTAGCGAAGACACATCGCCGGTCAGACGATAACTGCTGCTGAACAATCGTCCCAACTGTGCCGTATTCACCTCACAGGGACGTATCGATGCAAACAGAATCGGTGTGCTATCGGCATAACGTCCCCCGACGAATTGAGTTCCGGCCGGTAACGTCAGGCTGGTATGTCCCGGTGCCGGTGTCAGACAAAGATAGGCCCGATCGGGCAGCGCTCCTCTTACCTGCTGGTGTAAAATATCCTGATAATAGAATTGCAGATGTTGCTGGCTGTACTGATTCAAGCCCTGTTGGGAATACATCAGTAAGCGGTGGAAGGTCATCAAAAGTGCCGTATCCGGAAAATCACACGGTTGCTCGCACAACTGCTCAAACGCCTGACGGGCTGACGTAATCACTTGCACATAGCAGGAAAAGACCTGTTGATAGAGCTGCTCCAGCAGATCCATCGCTTCGGGCACGGAATCAAACCGTGTATTAACTCCGGCAGACGATTTCCATAACGGTAACCAATGACGAAAAGCTTGTGCAGCCACCGGTGCCACACAGGACTTCATCATGGTTGCCAGATAATTCTGGACTGCAACCCGCTGCGACAATGCCGGTGCCAGTGAATGACGAATTTTCTGTTCGAGAAACTGACGCAGATGATAATCTTTTTTCCCCGCCGTCATCACGGTCATCCAGCCTTCGAGTGACTGAAACATTTTATCCAACACACTCAGCAACTGACTGACCGTATTCCGCACCCGTTCAGGCCAATCGGGCGATGCTGACTCACCAGCCCCTTCCGGTTGCGACATCTGCTGTCTGATCAAACGAAAAGATGGCTGAATGCGGCTGAAACGGGCATCGAGCTGCTGATAGGACGTTTTACTGATCACTGCCAACAAAATCACCGGGTCTTTGATGACATGGGCTCGCCAGTTACCAGTTGGCTGATTGTGTTCATCGTAGAACACTATCAGCTCCGCAAGTGAGGCAATAAAGGCCAGCCGATCCCTCAGACTCCGGTCATCAACCAGAATACGATTGGGGTCAAGTCTGGCACTGATATCACGTAACAGTGCATCTGTATCAACGTGGCTCTGCACCGTTCGATCCCACCGTTAAATTGGTTCCTTCGAGTAAGGAAAACGGAAAAACATGATTATGTCGGGTATTGGTTTTGCGGATGGTGTAATCCACCTGAATCACGACCAGTTCATCGGCTTCCGCCAGATAGAGCACCTCAACTTGATCGACATGGATTCTCGGCTCGTCGTGGAGCAGTGTTTGCCGGACGGACAGAGCAATTTCATCCTTCAGTGTCGCGTCACGGTTACGAAACAGAAAATGATGCAAATCACTGCCAAAGTCCGGCAATAAGCTCCGTTCTCCCCGATAAGTCTGTAACACCAAATTAATCGACTGATTAATATTGGCCTCACTCTCATTCATCATCACTTGATGGTTGGCAGAAGAAAACTCAGGAGGAAACTGCCACCCACGACCGAGAAACTGATTATTTTCCATGATTAGCCTCCGATCATCACCGTAAAGTCGCCCAACACGATACTGCCGCCGTGCGCGGTCGAGTCACCGATCCGGGCCGCAGGCATCCCACCGATTAAAACCGTTGCTGAACCCGCCACAATCGTATCCGGTGGGCCCACACATACCAGCATGTCACCGATACGTGCAGCCGGCAGCCCGCCGATCAGAACCGTCGGACAACCCGGTCCGGTGATCGGCCCACCGACATGAGGCACCGGTGGAATACCGGGCGTCACCATTGGGCATTGATGAAAATCCGTCAATCTTGCTGCAGGTGGCATGGCTTACTCCTTGTGAGTCATGTTGTGCTGAATCACCGACTGTTGATCACAGGCATTGATTGATCAGCACCTTTGTTTCAAACCATTAGTTAATCATGATAATGCCGCCTTTGAGCGTCAGTTCAGCACCTCCCTGAACCTCGGCGGTGGCACTCCCTTTGGCGCTAAACTGCATATCGGCACTGGCATTGACGTTCATGCCGGAAACTTTGACATCCCCTGCCGAGGCTTCGACAGTGACCCCGGTTTGTCCTTTAATCGTGACATTCTGATCCGCCTGAATGGTAATACTGGCCGGACTTTTCATCTCAATGCCAGATGAGGACATCACCAGTGAATTACTGTTCTGATCCTGAATTGAGATTTTCTGGTCTTGATCACTGAGCGTGATGACATTGTTGTTTTTGGTGGTTATCGTCATGACACTGTTCTGGTCATCGAACACAATGCGTAGCTCACTTTTGGTCACAATCGCTTTCTTCGTATTCTCCGCATCCGGAGAAAGCTCGCTGTATGGTTTACGGTTCTCACTGTACACACTGCCCAAAATGACCGGAAAACGCGGGTCCTGATTGAGAAAACCGACGATGACTTCATCCCCGACTTCCGGCAAAAAGAAAGCACCAAACCCGCTACTGGCGTAGAAATTGGTCAGACGTGCCCACAAACCTTTCCCGCTATCATTGAACAACGGCAGCTCAATCAGAACCCGATAAGCGTTGTCCGGATCCTGATCGATCTGTTTCACCGTGGCATTGAACAGCCCGTCAATCCCCGGTAACAATCCGGCGGCTGGCGGTGCCATCACATCGTGTTCTTGCACAAACCAGAACGGAGAGAGGCCGACATCAGCGGTGGTAAACCAGTTCCCATCGGCATAGTCGTGTTCAATACCAGAGACGAAGTGGTCACCGTCAAAACGACTGCCCATACCATCAATGGTCAGATAATGACCGACGGAGACACTGGCATCGCCCTGAAAACGGACTTCTCCGGTAATTTTCGCCAGTTCGCTTTTCAGCATTTGAGCTTTTGCCCACTGGGTCAGATTATCTTCAGCAACGGCGGCAGTGGTCTGCAACTCAAAGTCAGACAGTCCCACCACTTGCGACAAAGTCTTACTGCTCAGGTTACCCGGCCCGCTCAGGTTATTACTGGCTGATTCAGAGATCAGTTTCTGATTTTTATAATCCCAGGCACTGGACTTCACGCTCGCCAGTTGGGTAACCGCATCTAGCTGTGCATTAAAATGATAGAGATTATCGCCATAGGTCACAGTAAGAACCGCGCTGGTTTGTGCCGTCGGAGAGAAAACCGAGACTTTGCCACTATCGGTTGATACGACCAGACTGTTGACTTCAGCCCGGCTCAGCAGAAAATCCCAATCACTGGTGTAGTATTGAACCAATTCCGGCAGCGTGACGGAGGTGCCGGTCACATCGGCACTCAACCCACTGTACTGACCGATCAGCGTTGACATCACCTCACTGTCGGTCTGATTCTGATAGGCCGAACTTTTGCGCCCGACGGTCATTTGAATGGCCTTATCCCGACACTCCACCCGTAACATCGGTCCCACCCCCGGATTCACATGGAGTGACTGCTTGGTCACAATACCGGAGAAAACTTTGTTATTGGTGCCTTCATAACCGAGGTTAATGACGATCTCAGCACCGGGGACAAAGGTATCCGATGCACTGATCTGAAAGGTTTCGGCCGAAGGATTACCATCGAGTATTTCTAACGTTGCCCGGCCAATGCGGTTCAGATGCTGCTGCACCTGAATACGATGCACCTGATAATCACCGGGGATGGAACTGCCATTGGTTGTAATCTCCATCGTCGCTACAGCACCATTTGGCTCACTGCTCATGACTCACCTCCGCGTTTTAAAGGTGGCACCACAATCTGGCTTCCCGCGGACAGGTGACGAAATTTATCCAGTTGATTAAACGCTGCAAGTTGCACATAAAGGTTCGGATGACGATAAATCTGTTGGCTGATCTGCGGCAGGCTGTCACCATCGACGACTGACACCAAATGCGTCAGATCCGGTGACTGTTTATCTTCTTCCTGTGCGGCGGTGGCCGGATCGAGGTAAGAAGTAAAACGCAAAGAGATTTTGGCCCGCAGTGCCGTACCATCCGGCTTGAAATAGGTATAGCTGGTATCCATACCGGTCAGAACACCTTTGAATGACAACCCCTGCCCCCAATAAACCGCAACATAGTTAGGACGGTGAATACTGCCCTGGTAGTCATAGACAACATTTTTGAGCTGTTTGATTTCCTGCGGCATATTCGTCCGGGAACTATCTACCACACCACTACAGTCAATCACCAGATCAAAACTTAGCCGTTCTCCCGGTGTTGAACGATATTTCGGTGAGCTTTTCCCGGCATCGGGTGCCTGCTCCTCGTTATAATTCACACCCCGATCAATCTTGAGCGATTCCGGATTCAACATCACCACGTATTCTCCTGCTTTGCTGGAGAATTTTTCGTCGCTGTAGGCAACTATCCGCATTTTCTTCAATCCACTCATTCATCCGCCTCAGTGTTATCCGGTTTCTTCATTTGACTTCACCGCTCCAATGGCGAGTTTCGAGTGTAATGGCGCAGCTGCTTCAGACACTCCTGAATGATGTGCTGTTTCAGCGCATGCAACTGCTGTTCACTCATGGTGTCCTGCACTAATTCTTCCGGCTGGCTCCGAATCTCGGTTTTGATGACCAATTCCCGTATTTCTACCGGCATAGATATTCTCCCTAGCTAAACAAACCTATCTGTGATTCCCGGCTGTCATCGATCTCGAAATATTGGTAAGCAAATTCCAGTGTTTCGATAAACACTTCGCTCTCCTGAGATTTCAGATCGCTGGCAGACCACTTCACCGGATAGGCGCAAACAAAACTCCAGCTCATGCTGACATCACCGTTTTCATTCAATAACTGAACTTTGATGTCTTTGGTTTGAATCGCAGTCGCCAGCCCGTTATCCAGCGTATCTTTCACCCAATCAATCAGTGAGGATTCCGCAGAGGTGATCCCCCGTTTTAAAACCAGATTCTGAAACGTGGCGACGGTGGGAAGCCGGTACTTAAACCGGTTTTCGCCACCGCATACCACATCTTCCGTTCCCAGTTCTTTGCTGAGCCCCGATACTTCCTGAAAGGCAACATCACTACTGCTCGTGCCGGGAACGGAAACCCGAAAATAAAAACTGGTCTGAAGAGAATCAGTCATCGTAGTGCCATTCCGTATTCATCTCCTTGTGAACCATGTCCTTATAAACCATGACTTTATGAATCACTTTCTTTATGAACCACTTTCTTTATGAACCATTCGTGACGATCAACTGCTCATGCGCAATTTCCAGCGTGTCGACCGCAACTTCATTGGCATCCGATTTCAGGTCAGTTCCGGTGATTTTGGTCGGCCATGCATTATTCAGTTGCCACTGCATCGTCACCGCACCATTCTCATCAAGCAGTTTGATCAGTACGGTTCGCCGCTTAATGGTGTTCATCTTGATTTCGTCCATCCATTTCCAGAAGTTGTTGTCATTGACAAATACTCCCCGCTTCATGGTGACATTGTTGTATTTCGCGATACCCGGCATTTTGATAGTCGAGAATAACGTGCTGTTGCTGTGACGATATTCAATCACCTGTACTTCCTTATCCATCCCGGATACTTCCTGAAATGCGACACCTTTGAGTTCCGAGCCCAAATCAACTTCGAACCGGAATTTCGGCATGGGCCACGTGCTGCCTTCTTTGCTGCCGTCATCTGCCATGATGTTTCCCCTTATATTTATTCAGTCCCGATCAGTTCACTGACCGATCGATTCAATCACAAGCATTTCGTCATGAACCGTGTCTGCTGAAGCCGACATCAGCCATGTAAAGACAAACTGGCTTAGCCAGACTTCGCCATTTCCTGCTCAAAGGTGATCACAATAAATTCTGCCGGACGCACGACTGCGACAAGAACCGTCACTTTCAGGAATCCATTGAGAATGTCTTCTGCGGTCATGGTTGAACCTAATCCGCAACTGACCTGAAAAGCATCGGATGCTTTGGCTCCTTGCAGGCCGCCTTCTTTCCAGATATTGGTCAGAAAACTACTGATCTCACTTTTCACCGCAGCCCACGTATTGGCAGTATTCGGTTCGAAAACATAGGCGCGGGCGGCTAATTTGACCGACTGCTCTAAGAACGTCATGGTGCGACGCACGGAAACGTAGCGCCAGTCCTGACTATTGCCATCGAGCGTTCTTGCTCCCCACACTAAAATGCCCTGACCATTGAAAAAACGAATCGCATTGATCGATTTACCGGAGACCGCATCCACATTCAGATCAGCCTGCTGAGAATCAGTCAGACGAATCGGCAGATGGGCAGCACCGACAATGCTGGTGTTCGCAGGGGCGTGCCAGACACCATTTTCATTGTCATTGACGGTATATACCCCGGCCATACCACCACTCGGTGGTAATATATTGGCATCGGACAATACATGTTTGATGATTTGACTGTACGTTTTCGACGCATTCAGCAACGCAGAATTCAGTTGTGAATGAGTCAGCGGATTAGCCGGCGGTTTCTCAATCATGCCAATAATTTGCTCAACGGCAGCGTTCGGTGCAGCAGGCGGATTGAGCAATGCACTCAGCTGTTTGGTATCGCCGCCAAACAGATTGGTAAAGTTGATATCGGCATTCTGCATAATCGTCGTGCCGATAAACGGATAGTAAGCAGCCCCAAACTTCAGCCCGTTACTGCCGGTATTATTGCGAAATGTCTCGATATCATTGGTATACATGATCGGATCAGGCGCGTTGCCGCCAATGATGTCGAACAGACAGACCGCGGTTTGCATCTCTTCCGCCTGTAATAACATTTCCTGCATCAAGGTACCGTTATTATCCACGGAGAGCAGAGTTGCTTCCGGGCAGATATACATGGTTGGTTCCTGCTCGTTTTTCAGCAGTGCCAGTCCCCGTTTCAAATCGGCCAACTGAACGTTCGGATTGACAATCTGGGCACCGACATCCCCCGGTTTACCGCTTGGCTGGCCATAAGTTCCCACCGAAACGATGTAACAGTCTCCACCGCCATTTTGAAAAAACAGGCGAATGCTGTTGTAGAGGTAATAAATGGTATTCGGATCCGGGACAATCGAATAATAACTCCCGCTGATCATCAGGTAATCCCCTTTGGCCGGCTGTTCTTTTTGCTCAACCAAATAATATTCGGGGCTATATTGAGCTGAGGGATCGGCCGGCGGCGCTGGGTTTGGCTTCATGTAGATAGCTTGAAATTCAGCAAACGATGTAATTTTTTGCGGCCGGTTATAATAAGATTTCCCCTGATATTCAGCTGCCGGGGTATAGCCAATAAACGCGGGTACGGCAGTTGCCACCGGCACCACTGAATTCGGAAATGCATTGACTTCATCAATGTACACTCCCGGTGTTTTGATATTGGACGTTATCATGTCATGGTTCGCCTTTCGTTCATGTAGTGAAAATGTTTCCGCTCTCCTGCTCTGTCATAACGGCACAGCAATTTTTCGTCCGGTCATTTTTTGTCCGGTAAAGAGAGCACCACCAACATCGGCCAAAACTAAATACTGCTGTCGCCTTTGCTGTAAAACCTGTATCCAAAGATACAAATGCTTTGATCAAAACAACCTGTTTTCCTGTACTGACGGGTTACCTGATGATGACATCCCCGAACAACAAACGACTCAAAGATAGACATACATGACTGAAACCAGATCCCCCTTCTCTTGCGCTTGTTCCACGTGAAACTGATTGGTGCCCGGTGTCGGTAAAGCCGGCAAAATCGTCCGTTGAATCGATTGACCGGTCTGGGCATCAATTACCTGTTTGTCGATGAGCTTAAACCGTTGTGACGGTACCTGAGCCAACGGCAAAGACTGTGAACCGCTGCTCATCCGCCAACCTAATTCTCCGGTCGCTGTCTCATAGCGGGTGGGTGCCGGAAACTCAAACGTTCCGGATTCATCAATCACTTGCGGCTGATGAAGTTTCAGCTGACCCCGTTGAATCATTCGATATTCCCAACGCGAAGTACGGCTCTGTAATGAGATCGTATAGTGCGCATACGTTGTCAGCGCCGCCGGATAAAACAGCACTTCAGCCACCGCACCATCCGGTGCATGATCAAAAGGCACATGTCCCATCACAAGATTGACCGAATCTGGCTGCGCTTCATCTTGACGCCCGGCGATAATCTGCCGGTTATCGTAATGCAACAATCCCTGCCAGTTAGTCGGTAAATCGGTCAGCATGACAAAGTTGTCCAGCGGCTGGCAGATCCAAAACCGCAAAGGGTGGCCATCGGCCAACAGCGCTAACCCGTCTAAAACAGCAGGTCGTCCCGAGGTCGCAAATCCATACATTGACCAACAATTGAGATTGGATGTCAGTTGCAGCTGAAAACGAGACATCCAGCCCCGGGTTGGCGTATCCGGAATCAACCGCGCATTCAACCACTGGCTTTGGCGGAAATACTGATGCTGAAGTTGCAACGAGAACAGCATAAACATCAGGGCGTCGCCTCATTATCCATTTGCTGAACCCGGGCAGCTTCACCTGTAATTTGATCGGCCTGAACCGTCACATGCCGAACCTTATAAATAATTGAAGGCTGATATTTAGCCCCGAGTGCACTCCATAAGTTATGGGTGCGTTCGTAAGGAGAGTTTTCAATTTCAAACTGAAGTTGATCCAGAGATGAAGGCATGTCAGGAAATAACTGAGCGGTCATGGTGGGGTGCGCTTGAAAGAAAGCGATGGTTGCCGATAGAAATTTGAGGGCTTCACCATAGACGTCAAAGTGAGCGGTCATCAGGATATCGAGATTAAAGCGGATCGCGGGCTGAACTTGCTGAGCCGTCTTGGTCGAATAATCAGGGCGAATCCCGCCATAAAACTGCTTCGCGGTTTCATGCTCAAGATTAATCAGTGTCAGCACCATTTTATTCTGATTACTGAGCGGCACCGCCCCGCCGGATTCCACCAGATGATTCAAAATTGCCGGCTCACCATCGACACCAAATTGATGGCTCAGTTGTCGGCTCAAGACTGTCCTGACATAGTTCAATGCTTCATCGATCACTTGAACATCCTTATTCAAGATGGAAAATACGTCACATGATCATGGCGGCATATTCCCCAAGAATATGTTTAAATATGCCGATTGAGGTGAAAGCATCTACTACATCTACTAAAGAGTCAGAACACTGAAATCGACGAAGAATCAATGTATAAACTTCATTTATGAAACCTAGCACAGTGCTACGTTTTTTCAAATTTGTGTTTATTTTTTTGCTACAGAACCATTAGTCGATGGAACCACACTTTGATTACTTCTACACTCAGGATCAGGGGTTGACTGACTCCAAATCATTGACTGAAACAGAGGTCCTAACAAAGGAGGAAGTGATGGCTGGCCAACGTCATATCGCAATCGCAGGTGCATCAGGTCTGGTTGGCAATTTGATTTTACGCAATGCACTCGATGATCCGTCGATCGGAGAAGTTCATGTGTTATGTCGTCACCCCGTAAAAATCAGTCACCCAAAACTATTGGAACATCAGGTTGATTTTCAATTGATTCCTCCCTTGCCTGCAATCAACGAAGTCTATCTGGCGGTCGGGACGACCATGCATCAAGCTGGCAGCCGGGCTGCATTTCGGGCGGTTGATTTGGCGATCAATTTAGCGGTCGCGCAAGCTGCCCTTGCTGCCGGCGCACAACGCATCGGGCTGGTCAGTGCCATGGCAGCGAATCCAAAATCACCGTTTTTCTACAATCGCGTCAAAGGCGAACTGGAACAAGCTTTAACGACACTTTCTCCGGAGGGTCTGGTTATCGCTCGCCCGTCGATGCTACTGGGGGATCGGCAAGCACTGGGACAACCGGTGCGTCTGAGTGAAACGCTTACAAAATATGTCAGTCAAGCTGTCAGGCCACTCATCCCACAAAACTACCGTCCTATTGAGGCACAAAAAGTGGCGCGGGCCCTGTTGAGTCATGTTCCCACCGCTGACCGGACAATCATTTTACGCTCCGGTGAGATGCAGACAGCTTGATGCACCAATGAAATTGCTCCCCATCATTAACGGCTTGAGTGGAATAATACTCAATCCGGATAAAAATATGGCAAACAAGACATGAATAATATATATGAACCTAATTAAAACTTATAAATCATAATGTTAGTTGTTGATAAATTAATCGTCTTTAGATAACATTCCGCTTTCTATTAAATAGGTTGGTAATCAACATGGCTCAATACAAAGAATATAAAGTGGTTCACATCGTAGAAGGTGGTTGCGGGACAATTTTACTTGGTTCAAGCGGCTTGCCTGTGCAAAAAATGGAAGCAGATCTGAACAAGTATGCCGCCGATGGCTGGCAAGTTGTCTTTCAGGTCATTGAACAGAAACGCTTTATGCTGTTCTGGAAACGTGAAGCGATTCTGCTGACGTTAGGCCGCTAATTTGCTGAAGTTTATTTCTCTGCATTTGATCCGCCTTTACCAACGTAATGGCGGTTCTAAACAATTACTCAATATTGAATGTAACTTCGAACCAACCTGCTCGGAATACACCAAACAATGCATTGAGAAATACGGTGCACGAAAAGGGTGGAAACTCGGACTTGCCCGCATCAGACGTTGTAATCAGCCGGATTTGGTCGAAAAAATTTATGACGAGGTGCCATAATGAGTTCCCCGATGAACTGGCTTGAGCCCCAAGAACAACTCGAAGCCAGAGAAGAACAACTCCGAAATCAGATCAACGCGCTGTCCGATGCCGAAAGAAAAGCCTTTTATCATGAGCAGTCCAAGCTCATCAAAGATCCCGATAATTACGCGGTACTCAACTATTTCTTTCTCGGTGGTGTGCACCATCTGTATCTTGGCAGATATAAACGTTTTATCGCTGAACTAGTTCTGCTGATCATTGCAATTTCGAGTTTTATTCTCGGTGCCAACGGGTTGGGCGTCCTGATTCTGATCGCTTTATGTGGTTATGAACTTCCTCAGTTATTCCTCTCTCAGAAAATTGTCCGTCAGTACAACGAAGCCATCTCCAGAGAACTCTACGAGCAGATTATCCATAGCGGTTCACCGCATCGCAATCACCACTGAGTACACTGCTGTTGTTTAAGTTTAAGATTAGTTAGAGTCGGTACGTTCAGCTGAATTATTGGAAACCCAGAACACCACAGGTTTCCAACTTTTTCTTACTCGGTCGTTATACTAAGATCCCAGGCTGCTCAATTCTGTCCATGAGTATTTAAACATTTACTTCATTTTTTGATATCAATTGTAATAGCAACCAGCATCCTTTTTTCATATCTTATTATTTTGAATACAGTTCCATTGCGGCTGCGGTGGCCTGCCCTGCAACGATTGGTGCACGGTGTTTAATAAGAATTGCTTCCAGACCCGCAAGTGTTGCCAGAACACACGCCTGACGAGCGTTATAACCCATCGTACCGATACGCCAGATTTTTCCGGCCAGCGGACCAAACGATGTCCCGATTTCGATGCCGAAACGCTGTAACAACTCTGAGCGAATTGCATCACCATCCACTCGTTCCGGGATATAGACACCCACAACATTGTTCATTTTGAAGTCTTGCTGACCGAACAGTTTCAGTCCCATTGCGGTAAGGCCCTGAGCCATTGCATCACCGGCAATCTTGTGGCGAGCGATAACATTATCCGCGCCTTCTTCAAGGAAAATACGCGCGCACTCTCTAGCCGCATACAGCATGCTTGTCGCTTCAGTATGGTGGTTCAAACGTTCCGGTCCCCAGTAATCCATAATCATCGCTAAATCAAAATAGTTGGAACGGATAATTTCATCTTCGCCCGCTTTATGGTGTGCAGCCTTGATACCGGCTTCGACATGTTTTCTTCGGTTAATGACCTCAACAGCAGCCTCACTAAGTGTGATAGGTGCCGTCCCCGAAGGCCCGCCCAGACATTTTTGCAGACCGGCAGAAACCGCATCCAGATGCCATTCGTCCACCTTAAGATCGTTTCCTGCAATAGAGGCTGTTGCATCGCAATAAAACAGTACACCATGACGTTTACAAACTTCACCCAGTTCTTCCAGAGGCTGGTTCATAGTGGTAGAAGTGTCGCCTTGCACGGTCGCTAATAACTTAGGTTTGAACTGTTTGATCTCTTGTTCGATACGTTCGGCAGAAGCGACTTCACCCCACTCAAAGTCAACCTTACGTACCTGAGCACCAACACGTTCAGCAATTTCACACAGAAGATAGCCAAAACGACCAATCACCGGGATGAGCACTTTATCGCCTGGCTTTAAGATGGAAACTAAGACGGCTTCAATACCAGAACGTGCCGTTCCGTCAACAAGCATCGTCTGCTGGTTCTGAGTTTCAAATACGCCACGATATAGCGACTGAACCTGATTCATATATCCCGTCATCACTGGGTCATACTGACCAATAAGCGCTGACGACAACGCCTGATGTACCCGTGGATAAGCATTGATTGGTCCCGGTCCCATCAGCAAGCGTTGCGGTGGATTTAATGTCTCAAATAATTGTTTAGTTTCCATTGTCTTCTCCATGTATACCCAGGCCATCACTACGAGGATCGCTGGCAGCTATCGCATTTCCATTGCGCTCCATCACAATCGCACCAGCGTGCCCCATTAATTCACTGTTGTCCGGTACAGAGGTGATGTCATGTCCTTTCTGGAGCAGCTCATCACCCAATACTTTAAATAATTGGTTTTCTAATCTTAATTGGTTGGTATCATCACCCCAGGTTCGCCCAAGTAGCCAACGGGGTTCGGCAATCGACTGAGCCAGAGCCTTATCCTGATACACAAAGCGAGTAAACAGACATGCCTGTGTCTGAGGCTGCCCTTCTCCACCCATGGTTCCATAAACAATACGTCTACCATCATTAAGCTCGGCATAAGCGGGATTTAAGGTGTGAAACGGTTTTTTCCTTGGCTCCAGACTGTTCAGATGAGCCGGATCCAGAGAGAAACTTTTTGCCCGGTTATTCCAGACAATCCCTGTATTGGGCAGTACCGCACCGGAACCAAACTCCCAGTACACACTCTGTATAAAACTCACCATGGTGCCGTACTGATCCGTCGCGCCCATCCAGACCGTATCGCCCGGCTTTGCCACTTTCGGCCACGGCATCGCCACGGACATATCAACCTGCTGTGCAAGAGAATCCACTACCGAATCTTCCAGCCAGAAACGCAATGATTTTGCCAAGTGTGCAGGGTCGGTAATTTCACTATCCCGGACCAGAAACGCCTGTTTTGTCGCTTCCACCAGCAGGTGAACATGATCGGCTTCACACGTCACTTTATCCGCCAGACGATCGTATATGGCTAATATCAACAGCGAAGCCAATCCCTGCGTCGGGGCATCATGGTTGTATAAACGTCCCTTGCCGGTTTCAACACTCAGGGGCTCGCCGACAGAAGCCTGATAGGCCTGCAAATCGGATAAAGTAATCGGACTGCCCAGATTTTTCAGGTCTGCAGCGATCTGCTGCGCCAGTTCCCCGCGGTAAAAGTCATCCAGACCACGTTCAGCTAACTGCTCAAAAGTGTCTGCTAAACGGAGATTTTGTACACTCTCTCCGATCTTCAGTACTGCCCCTGCTTTGAGGAAAACATCTCTGAAACTTTTCAGTTGATGTAAACGCTCATAGGTTTTCATGCTGGCATCGTGCAGACTGTTTGTCACCTCAATGCCATCTCGTGCCGCATTGATCGCAGGCTCCAGCAACAGATGTAACGGTAAATGACCTGAGTTGATCTGCAGCGCTTTATCCCACGCTGAAATCGTTCCGGCAACGGTAACTGCAGCTTCACCTCCGCTTGAAGGAAGCCCATCACCCAGATTTTTGTAGTAACCAATCGTTGCTTTCTCAGCAGCAAAGCCACAACCATCGATTGCCACAGGAGCTTTATCTTTTTCGCAGATAAGCCAGAAGCTGTCGCCACCAATACTGTTCATATGTGGGTACTGAACAGACACCATCGCAGCCGCAGCCACCATTGCCTCACTCGCCGTTCCACCGGTTTTCAGAATATCTAATCCAACTTGCGCTGCCTCACGGTGAGGAGCCGTAAAGGCTATCTGATGCTTCATAGCCCCTCCTTGTCATGAACCAATAGTAAAGCCATATTGAGAAGCGATAGCTCGCTGTCAGGCAATCCAAGGATAGAAACACCACAAGGGCCTTCAGGCTGATTCAGCACTGGTATATGCAGTTGAGGACACCCGGACAATCCGGCAATCGCTGTCAGCCCCATCAGTTGTGGACGATACTGAGCGAGTTCATCCGCAGTAGTAGAAAGCTTGGGTGGTCCTGCCGGCGTCGTAGGTAAAATGATTGAGCCGCCACACTCTTTCAGTAACGCAATTAACAAATCACGGAATTCCGCTTGCTTCTGAATACCTTGGTCATATTGTTCTGGCGTAATATTTCTAGCCCACCGAACACGCTCAGCAATAGCCGGGTCAAGCGCCTCTTCATATTCGTCCAGCCACTCTCCATGACCCTGAATGATTTCGAATCCCTGAATGGTACGAAATAACTCACTCAGAGCAGCAAAATTGCTGAACAGCCCTTTATCATCGACCTCAAAAACAGACAAACCCGACTGTTCTGCCGCTGTGGTGACCCGGTGAATTCGCGATAGGTAGTGTGGTGCTTTCAGAGAGCTGACAAGGTTCAGAACACCCCCCCTGATATCAACGTGCTTCTCGGTCAGCGCCTGATACACTTTTTTCAGTATCGGCAACTCGCGTGCGAATAAACCAGCCGTATCAAAACTCTTAGAGAGTTCAAATGCATAATCGAGAGAAAATTTACCCAGTGTCGGACGCAAACCGTAAATACCGCAATAACTGGCTGGCACACGAACCGAACCTCCGGTATCTGTCCCGATAGCAAAATCGGCCTCACCTCTGGCAACAGCAACGGCAGAACCACTAGATGATCCGCCCGGTATACTGTCTTCCGCTTTTGGGTTAACCGGCGTGCCATAATGAACATTCTGCCCGTTCAGGCTGTAAGCCAGTTCATCCGTTTGTACTCTTCCAATACACACCGCCCCCTGAGCTAGAAGCTCTGTAATCAGAGTGGACGTACCCGTTGCCGGTGCATGGTTGCTCAACCAGGTCGGGTTACCCGCCCCAGTGACATAGCCTTTAACATCAAACAGATCTTTGAAAACAAAACGTAATCCGGTCAGATTGCCGAATCCAGCCGGTAGCAGCTCGTCTGGTCCTTGTTCACAATAAACAGTGCGATCTACATCATTCATAACCATTCCTTATGCATGCGTCTCAACGGCAGAAGACAAAGCAGCCTCCTGACTTGCATAACGGTTCGCCAAGATAGCGCAGTAGAAAATCTGAATTGGGTGATAAAGCATAATGGGCAGAAGAATCATGCCCAGGTTAGGATCGGCGCCAAAGATGACTTTTGCCATTGGCACACCAGCAGCTAATGTCTTTTTCGTACCACAGAATACCGCTGCAACTTCGTCTTTTCTCTCAAAACGAACTACTTTTCGAGCACCCCACTGAATCAAATGGACCATAATCAGCAGAACTACACAGCAAATTGCAATACATACTGCTAACAAACCTACCGAGAAATCACTCCAGATATGGTTTGCGACTGAATCACAAAACGCATTATAGACAATGAGAATAATGACGTACTTGTCAATTATGTTCACGACTGCTTTGTGTTGGTTAACAAAGCTCACCAGTAACGGACGTAATAACTGTCCTGCAATCATGGGTAGTAGCAGCAACTTCGCAATAGAAACTACTGAGCCCAGCAGATCCAGCTCTGCCCCTTCAAATCCCATAAATAACTGGATAAACAGAGGCGTAACAAATATCCCTAAGATACTGGATAAGGAGGCGTTAAAAATAGCACCCGGGACATTTCCTTTCCCGACACTTGTCATCGCAACCGAAGAGGAAATGGTACTTGGTAATACAAAAAGGTAGCAAAAGCCGAAGGCCAACGCCGCCGGCATAAACATGAGGAATGTATCACCCAGTGACAACCATAAAGCCGGATACTGCAAGAAAGTAGCGCACTGGATATAGATGTGCAGCCTCCAGTTGCTCACACCCGCTTTAATTGCTGCAGGAGAAAGCCCAAGTCCATGTAAGAAAAAGACAATGGCAACACCAATGCCCGTTAGCTTATCTAAATGGATAAGACCGTCCGTTTTACCAACGGTTTCGGAAATGGTCGCTAATAGAATGGCGCTTACTAATCCCAATAAAAACCACTCTTTTTTTAATTTATTTACAACACTCATCATTTTTCCTTTATTCCAAATCACCAATCGAGCGATAGTTGGAACTAATTGACTGGCTATCGTTTTAAAGCTTGCTCGTTTAAAAGCAGAAAGGTCTCATTTGCAACGTAGGAAATTAGGCGTAAGTACGGCGTAGCCGTCAAAGGGAATTCGCAATTCACTAAGTAATAAGTGACCCCTTCAGGAAGATCTCCTGAAGGATTCACAGTTTTATGCAAACAGTCTTTGGTTCAACCAGGGACTAGACTTAATGTGTAATAATCTGACTAAGGAAATCTTTTGCACGCAGAGTTCTTGGCGATTCAAAAAACTCTTCGCTCGGCACATCTTCAATGATTTCACCCGCATCCATAAAAATAATCCGATCGGCAATTTTTCTGGCGAAGCCCAGCTCATGAGTAACGCAGCACATCGTCATGCCTTCTTCAGCAAGTTCTGCCATAACATTCAGCACTTCAGAAACCATTTCAGGATCAAGTGCGGAAGTTGGTTCATCAAATAACATGGCTTTAGGATCCATTGCCAGTGCTCTGGCAATGGCGACTCGTTGTTGCTGTCCGCCCGAAAGCTGAATCGGATACTTATGACTGTGCATTTTCAGACCGACCCGTTCAAGTAACTGTAGTGCTTTCTCTTTTGCCTCTTCTTTTGAACGTTTCAGGATATATGTCTGAGGCACCATCAGATTTTCCATCACACTCAGATGAGGGAAAAGCTCAAACGACTGAAATACCATTCCGACCTGTTGTCTCAATATCGGCAGATGGGTGTTTTTATCGCTCAGTAAAACGCCGTCGACATCGATTTCCCCTTTCTGAAAAGGTTCCAGAGCATTAATACATTTGATCAGAGTTGATTTGCCCGATCCGGAAGGACCGCAGATCACAACAACTTCGCCATCATTAATGTCTAATGAGCAATTTTTTAATACTGGTACATTTCCGTATGCTTTATGTAATTTAGAAATACTGATCATTACTTTTTCTCCATCATAGATAACAAACTGTATGTGACGACATGAGTTGCACCACGGAGGTCATCTAAGTGAACCCGCTCATTGGCGCGGTGACCATTAGCTTCGATATAAGAATGTGGACCAGCACCATACATAATCGTCGGGATACCCGCACAACTGTATAACCGAGCATCGGTATAAAGAGGCAACCCAACCAGAGGAATATCTTCTTTAAAAACAGTCCGTGCTTTTTCCTGAAAGATACGTGCAAATTGTTTACTTTCTGGGGTCGACGTAAAAGGACGCGAGAGCAGGATAGTTTTTGGTGTCATGGTAATCCCTTCACACTGCTCTTCTACTCCGGCAATCAGAGCTTTCAGCTCGGCTTCGACGGCTTCAGGCGATTCTTCCGGGATCATACGACGGTCAAGACGAAGTACCATATTGTCAGACACTACGTTGGTATTAATTCCCCCTTCAATTAATCCGATTACCATGGTAGGAGAATCGATGCCATCCACGTCGGAATGAATATCTTTTAGTGTATCCCGGTATTCATACAGTGCCGTCATCAGTTTATTCCCGGCTGCAATCGCGTCATAGCCGGTATGCGGGAAAGCGGCATGAGCCGACTTGCCTTCCACCTTAATTTCTAGGTGTAGGCAACCGTTATGGTCAGTTACAACAAAATAACTTAACGCTGCACATACCACGTAATCTGGTTTCGATACGCCAGTATCTATCAACCAACCCGGACCAGTTGCACCACCGGTTTCTTCATCATAAGTAATATGCAGTTCAACGGTTCCATTTAATTCCACCCCGCTGTTCTTCAGTGCCAGTAGAGCGTAGGTATAAGTGGCGATATCGGATTTAGAGACTGCCGCTCCTCTGCCATAAAGAAAGCCATCTTCGATTTCGGCCCCATACGGGTCTTTGGTCCAGCCTCCACCTGGGGGGACCACATCTCCATGGGCATTCAGTGCAATCACCGGGCCCGGGCCAAAGGAGTAGCGGACAATCAGATTGGTTGCACTTATCATTCCGGCCGCTTCCACTATATTTTGCGGAACTTCGTGTATCTCGACATCCAGACCCGCTTCTTCAAGTAATTTGGCGGTTACCATGGCATGCGGAGCACAATCACCCGGAGGGTTATCTGATGGGGTCTGAACTAATTTTTTTAACATTTCAACCTGGTCTGGAAAATATTCGTCTATCCATTCTGAAACTTTCTTTTCTGCTAAATCCATTACTATTTTCCTTAATTAAATCGATTTAGGTGATAGGGTGTAAGGTCGATATCGCAGGCACCGGTTAAAATCTGTTGCGATAATGTTTTTGCCACAACAGGTGCCAGCGTGTATCCGTTGGAGGTGACCGCCTGCCAGAACCCGGGAACAGAAGGGGTATCGCTGATAATCGGCGCGCCATCTATATTAATATTCATCCCAGCCCAGCTTCTGAGCATATGCAGATGTTTAATTGGCGGCAGCACTTTTGCGGCTACCCATAAATTGCCTTCAATGCTACTGCGTAACGAATAATTAAGACGCATGGATTTATTGAATCCGGCACTCCATCCTCCACCGACCAACAGACCACCACTGGCTGTCTGTTTAAGACTAAGATGCCGACCGGCATGAGCAATTAAGTGATCAACCAGAGGCTCACTTTTTTCGGTCACTATCATTTGCAAAGGCGCGCCCTGTACCGGAACCCGGACATTCAGCATAGCCGCCACTTCTCCAGCCCAGGCCCCCGCAGCGTTAACCACCTGATTGGCATCAATAACCCCCCGGCTGGTACGTACGATAAAGCCACCCTGACTCCGACGCTCAATGGACTGAACGTCAGTCCCACGCTGAAAACGGGCTCCGAGTTCTCTGGCTAATCGGTTAACCACGTAAGTCGCTTTAAGTGGATTAATTTTGCCTTCAAGAGGACAAAATTCAGCGCCCAGTAATTTCTTGGATAAATGAGGTGATTTAGCCTGTAGCTGTGTCTGATCCAATAATTCAGCTTCAATACCGTACTGCTGTTCGAGTTTTATTTTTCTTTCCAGAAAACGCATCTCGTCCGGTGTCTCTGCAACCATAAGCCCGCCGGTAATCTTAACTTCCAGAGATTCACCGCTGAGCGCTTCGAGTTCCTGCCAGAGTCTGACGGAAAGCGGCCCCAAAGGAAGAGTCTGGGCTGCAGGGCCGCCACCATGCTGAGCTTTAGCTCCAAAATCAAACGAGAGCAACTGAACGTGCAGACTGCCAGCATTCGCACCGGACGCCTGTAAATTAATATCGTCCCGTTCCACCACCAGAACATCACTTCCGCCTTTTGCCAGATAGTAGCCAAGGCAGTTGCCCATAACGCCACCACCAATAACCAGAACATCGGTTTTCTGTCTGGCCAGCGGCGCGGTCTCCACCGGGCGTGCCAGATTTGGGGTAATTGAAGGTTTGTGTCCCCCCCACTCTGGCTTTTCATAAGTCAGTTGAGAAATCGGAATAGGTCGGGTTGGTAGCCTGGGAGCAAAAAAGCCATCGACATTGGTCTCTCTACCCGTCAATTCCTGAACCAGTTGTGCCACCATACCTGAACAGGTACGCCCCTGACAGGAGCCCATTCCGATACGGAAATTCCGTTTTAACGCAGCAGGAGTATCAATACCCTGCTTAATCGCATCTCTCAATGTGCCTAAAGTGACATTCTCACAACGACAAATGACGACATCATCATTAGCATTGGCTAATTTAATAGCCGGTGCCTGATAGATAGTCCATAACGCGTCCTGAAACAGGGTCGCTTTCTTCAAATCAACCTTCGCCTGAGCAGCAATATCAGGGTCGACTGACAGACCCAAAGCTTCACTGGCCGCGACACCAGCTAATGTCCCTCTTGCTATTGCAACCTGAGAACCACCCATTTTTGCACCGTCACCAACAGTAAACACACCATTTACACTGGTTGCCCCGTTAATATCCGTCTCAATAATCGGTGTCGGAATCGCACCTTTTGTCAGCGATTGCTTACATCCCAACATCCGGGCCAGATCAGTCGAAGCGACAAAGCCATGTCCGAGAAATAAGAGATTACAAGCCATATCCCTTTCGGTTCCAGGAATAATATTTCCATCTTTCGAGAGCGATGCGATAGTGATCCGTTCCAGTTTATCGCTTCCATGTGCGGCAATAACCGTCTGCCCCCAACGCACCGGCACTTTATTCTTGCGCATCAGCCACATGAAGCTTTGTCCCTGAAACACATAACTCAGCCCATTTTTCATCATACGCAGAACGGATTTAAACTGACTGATTGAAGGCTTAGGTGCCGTTTCAAGAATTTCGGCGACCGGAATCCCTCCTTTGACCAGTTCACTGGCAAAGAGCAAATTCAATGGACCATTGCCAGAAATAACGGCTTTCTCTCCCGGTATCACTCTATAAGCTTTGGCCAGGGTCTGACCGGCTCCGGTCGTCATCACGCCAGGCAGTGTCCAGCCTGGGAAAGGAACCGGTCTTTCATAGGCTCCGGGGGAAAGAATCAGTTGCTTGGTGCGGATGATCGTTTCCTGTCCATCGACAATGGCTGCAATTTCATCCAGTGAAAATGCGCCCCAGACAACGGCATTCTGAACGATTTCCACGTTCAGGTTATGAAGTTCTTCAACCAGTTCATCTCTCTGTTTCCATTGTTGAGATGGTTTCCCGGTCAATCGGTGAGATGGTGCAAGCGGTTTAAAATAATGCCCACCAGACTGAGCCCGTTCGTCCAGAATCAATACCGTTGCACCGGCGAGAGCAGAGGCTCTGGCAGCAGATAATCCAGCGGGGCCCGCACCAACAACCAGCACATCGCACTCTTTTAGTACGGGCTGCAACTGTTCGTCTTCATCGGTGACATTTCTTACCGAGATTTGCAGAGAGGAAGGATGGGCAATAGAAATGTTGGTGCGAACTTCCATGCCCGGCTCGACCAACGTAACACAACTGCGGCATTGTCCTTTGCCAAGAACATCCACCACGCATTCAAAACAGGTGCCCATTCCACACCATAACCCTTTCGTGCGATGTTTCTTCTCACTATGGGTTATGACTATATCGTGTCTTGCCAGAGCCGCTGCAATCGTCTCGTTGGCAAGGGCTTGAATAGGCTTACCATCTACGATTACCTCAAACGGCTCAGAAACAGCTTCTATATAAGAACTGTTAAGCTCCATCTTAATCGTTATCCTAAAAACTTTTCCATGTGTTATACACAATGTATACCGTATTCATTTTGTGTACAACAAGTATTTTTTACTAACGACAACGAAAATAAAAAAGCCATGAAAACCAATATTTTTAGAAAAAAACACCAAATTACAAGCTTTAAAAACACATTATGGGTAAAAATTCAGACAGATATAACACCTATATTATCGATAAATACGCCAATTGGAGCCGTTCGAAGTGTAAATTTTAACTTTGGTGTATTGCCATACCGAGAAAAGTTATGTATACATATTGAACACGGTATTTAATTTGTATACGGAAAGTATTTTTTTAAGGATTTTTATGGATAGTTTTAGAGGTACCTACACCGTTTTAATTACACCATTTACGGAAGATGGATCTGCAATTGACGTGCCAGCACTTACAAATTTAGTTAATTGGCAAATTGAGCAGGGAATTCATGGTCTTATTCCTCTCGGTAGTACGGGTGAATTTTTATCCATGACCCGCGAAGAACGACAATTGGTCACCGAAACGGTGATTCGCACCGCAAATGGGCGTGTTCCGGTATTAATCGGGACGGGTGCAGAATGGACAAAAGAAAGTGTTGAATTAAGTAAAGAAGCAGAAGCAATGGGCGCCGATGGGGTGATGATCATTCCACCTTTTTATAGTTGCCCTAATGAAGATGAATTGTTCCAACACTACAAAACGATCGGAGAATCCATCTCTGTTCCCATTATGATCTATAACAATCCAGCTACCGCCAATGTGGACTTGACACCCGAAATCGTCTCAAGACTTTCTCGTATTGATACTGTTAATTACATAAAAGAATCCACCCTTGAGGTGACCCGGGTCAGAGACATCATAGAATTGTGTGGTGACAGAATGAACGTGTTTGCCGGTATTTTAGGCTATGAATCTTTCTGGCTAGGTGCTTGTGGCTGGGTTGCTGTTGCTTCTAACCTCATCCCTAACCCATGCGCAAAAATGTTTGAGCTCGCTGTTGATCATCGAAACAAAGATGAAGCACTGCGTGTTTATCGGGAAATTTTACCAATTGTAAAAGCCGTTGGTGGTCCTCATTACGTTGCGGCAAGTAAAGCCGGTCTATCCATGATGGGAATGAACATGGGTCAGCCAAGAGCCCCACGTTTACCACTAGAACAATCGCTACAAGATTCTCTTTACCACGAATTGTCTAAGTTAAACCTTATCAATTCTCTATAACGCCCTTTAATTCGGAGACTTACTATGAAACGGAATTTCATAACCAAAACTCGACTCAATGCCCTTGCCGTGCTTCCAATTCTGGCAAGTGCCTTGGCGATTCAAAGTGTCAATGCAGCCTGTACAACAGATTCATCTTTGAATCTCATTAGCCCTAATGAGCTGAACATGGCGACCAACCCTACCCTTCCACCGATGCAATATGTCGACGATAAAGGTAATTTGAAAGGTATGCGCATTGAGCTTGGCGAGAAAATTGCCAAAAGACTTTGCCTGAAACCAAAATACATCCGTATTGAATTCTCTGCCATGATCCCCGGATTAAGCGGTGGACGCTGGGATATGATCAATACTGGTATTTTCTACACAGCGGAACGGGCGAAAATGATGTACATGATCCCGTATGAAGAGCAGGCCGTTAGTGTATCTACACAGAAAGACAAAGCCGCATCTATTAGTAGTGAAGAAGATCTTTCCGGCAAAGTGGTTGGTGTAGAAATTGGTGGCTTTGAAGAAAGCACACTGAGAAAGATCAGCAAAAAACTGGTTGCAGAGAATAAAGAGCCTATCGATGTCCGTACTTTTGATAACTTCACAATCTCATTCCAGGCTCTACGTGCAGGGCAGGTAGATGCGGTCGTTACCATCGATGCAGTTGCCGCCGACTATCAACATAAAGGCATGTTTACACAAGTTCTCTCTGGTTTGGAACCGACACCAGTCGCACTCGCATTCAAAGACAAAAAGCTCGCACAAGCAAGCGCAAAAGTCTTGAACGAAATGAACAAAGACGGCTCGCTTCCTGAATTATTCAACCGATATGGTGCTGTGATGAAATCAGGAACATTTGCCATTGAAGGTCACGAATAAAAACATATAAACGAGGAGAAAGATTATGGCCCAGGGATGGAGTTGGGAATGGTATTTCAATTATCTTACAAACGAATATATTTTCATGGGAGCGCTGAATACCATATTCCTCACCGTTGCGGGAATTATAGGCGGGCTGATACTGGGTGCTGTACTGGCATTTGCCCGGCTATCGCCCTGGCCCATTCTTAATCAGCTTGCCCGTGGCTATATCTGGATTTTCCGTGGTACGCCTCTCCTTGTTCAGTTAATCATAATTTATACCGGCCTGCCGCAGGTCGGTATAAAGTTTACTGTTATTGAAGCATGTTTAATTGGGCTTATCTTAAATGAGGCAGCGTATCTCGCCGAGATAATCCGCGGAGGTGTTCAGGCCATTCCAAAAGGTCAGATCAACGCGGCCAAAGCGATTGGATTCAATCATATCGGCGTTATTCGTCATGTGATATTTCCACAAACCATGCGACTGATTATGCCTACCTTAGGTAATACGGTTAACGGGCTACTTAAAACCACTTCAGTTGCCTCAGTTATTTCAGTAGAAGAAATCCTGAGAAGAACCCAGATGCTTATTCAGGAACACTTTATGGTGCTGGAGCTGTTTGTTGTGGCAGCAACCTATTATCTGGTACTGACGACGCTCTGGGATATGGTCCAAAAACGGATAGAGAGACACTATGAAAGTGCCTACCTGACGTCGGAAAAAAAATCAAAAAAGAAAAAAAATAATTCAGTTAATCATACGAATGTTATGGCAAAAGGGAGACAACTTTAATGGATTATGATCTCATCCTGAAAGATGCCAAAATCGTTACGGCATCTGATCAATACATTGCAGATATTGGCATTAAAAATGGCAAAATTTCAGCCATTAGTCAGGCTCTGGACTCAACGCTAGCAACGTCTGTAATTGATGTAAAGCAAGCCATGGTAACCCCTGGCGGCATTGATACTCACTGCCATTTATCACGACCCTCTGCCGATGGTTCTGTTCTGGCAGATGATTTCTATACAGGAAGCCGTTCAGCACTTTGTGGCGGCACAACGACTGTTGTCCCTTTTGCTTTACAGGCAAAAGGCCAGTCCCTGAAAGAAGCAATAGAAAACTATCATAAAGAAGCGGACGGGCAGTCCTGTATCGATTACGGTTTTCATATTCTGATCACAGATGTCAATCAAGACACATTGAAAGAACTCTCTGGTTTAACAGAACAGGGATACACCTCGTTTAAGATTTACATGACTTACGAGACCATGAAGCTCTCTGATCGCAATATTCTGGATGTAATGGATCAGGCTCGGAATCTGGGCGCTATTACTATGGTGCATGCGGAAAATGACGATTGCATTTCATGGCTGACAGACAGGTTAAAAGAGCAAGGTAAAACCGCACCTCGTTTTCATTGTGCGGCTCACACCACCATTGGCGAAAGAGAAGCGACGCACAGAGCTATTTCTTTATCTGAATTAGTGGATGTGCCGATCCTTCTGGTCCACGTTTCCAGCCGACAGGCCATTGAACAAATCCACTGGGGGCGCGGTAACGGATTAAACATTTTCTCAGAAACCTGTCCTCAGTATCTGTTTTTAACCGCCGAAGATCTCGGTATTGATGACGACTTTCACGGGGCTAAATGTGTCTGTAGTCCGCCACCGAGAGACAAAGGCAGTCAGGAAGCTGTTTGGGCTGCGCTGGCTAACGGTACATTTTCCGTCTTTTCATCGGATCACTGTCCATATAACTATGACGAGACAGGTAAGCTAATACATGGCGAAGGCGCTTCTTTTGATAAAATCCCTAATGGGATCGCCGGAATTGAAACCCGCATGCCTCTGCTAATGAGTGAAGGCGTTCTGAAACGCCGGATATCACCAGAACGATTTGTAGAATTAACCGCTACAACACCAGCAAAACTGTATGGCTTATATCCACAAAAAGGTACGATTGCCATCGGTTCTGATGCAGATTTGGTAATCTGGGATACCGAGCATGAGAAAACCATTCGCAACAGTGACTTACATTCCGAGGCAGACCATACACCTTATGAAGGAAAAACAATCCATGCATGGCCAGAAGTTACTTTATCAAAAGGGGAAATCGTATATAAAGAAGGGGAATTCTTAGGTGTAAAAGGCAAAGGGTCTTTCCTACGTTGTGCCCTTCCTTTCCCTCCCAATGGTAAGTAAGATATACTCTGGTAATTATAATGAAAATGATTGAATTATGAGTGATTATAAAGATCATGCGCTCGAAGCCATTATGGCCGCACGACCACAATATATTAAATCGGCGAGTCTTTCCGACCAGATTTATACACTATTAAAGGAGCTAATTCTGGACCGGAAAATACCTGATAATAGTATTATGTCGGAGTCCAAAATGGCGACAGAGATGAATGTTTCCCGTACCCCAATACGGGAAGCATTCGTTCGTCTGGCAGGTGAAAATCTTCTGGTCCGTTATGGTGCCAGATCCTATGCGGTACGGTCTGTCGATATCAAAGAATATTTGGACAGCATGGTATTAAGAGAACTTCTAGAAGTTGAAGCCGTTAAGAGAGCAATAGACCGAATTGATCCAAACCAACTGTCTGCTTTAATTAAAGAGCTGGAAGGATTAATGAATGCAGATGTTCAGGAAACTCTGGACGAAAATGTATTCTGGCGATTCGATGAAAAATTGCATAACTGCATCGCCAATGCATCTGGTAACCTGGTTCTGGCGCATGTACTCAGTGAATTAAGGGCGAATGTCCGCCTTTTCCGATTACACAGCCCATTACACCGCCAGAATGAAAATCATAATGAACATCTCGATTTATTGAAGCATATGATGAATAAAGATGTTGATATGAGTACTCAGGCAATTAAGAAACATATCCAGAATTTACGTAATGACGTTATTTCTTCGCTATGAGTAACTCTGAATAAACAATTAAGTTAGAAATAAACTCAAAATGGATCGATATAACGAAACAATATTGCAAGTACTCCATTTAGAAGGAAATGATCAAATGCCGAGTTGTCCGAGCGCATTGGATTATCCCCTTCAGCAACTCTCAGACGGGTACAAGAATTAGAACGTTCGGGAATAATTAAAGGTTATCGAGCGGTTATTGATAAGAAAAAATTAGGTATAGGTTTTGCCGCCTATAAACTATTTCATTCTGATGGCCTGGGGGAATGCCCCTAGGTTCATGGCATTCGATCATCTTAAAAACTTCCTGGCTATTTCAGATCAAAAGACGGCTGAGCTGACTAAATGGCCTATAATCATCCAGATTAAAAACAAATCAAATCAAAGAGATGACCTTTTGACGCAACCCGAATGGAAAAGCAGTCAAGATTGACCATGCTATTCGAGCAGTTTATTTCCCGAGAGATTTTTACGAAATAACTCATGTCCATTTTGGTCATGAGCGGCATAGTATGTTACTGTCATTGTGTCTTTATTTTCTGAAAAATCATAAAGATAATATCTGCTGAAAAGACACTGTTGTGCGTAAAACGAATATGGATGTAGGAACAATGATGAAAAAAGACGATTTAGTTGAGCTAGTCATTAAGTATTTCGAGAAAGTAGATGCGGGTGATCCGAGTTATCTGGATCTATTCTCAGAGGATGTTGATTTTTTCTTTCCTAAATTTGGACAGGCGAAAGGAAAAGATGCCTTAGTGGAGTTTGGCAATAGAATTGGTAGCTCGTTGATAAGTATCTGGCACGACATAGACGGCTTTCAAATAACAACGGCTGGAAACAAGGTCATTGTTGAAGGACGAGAGGGAGGAGTCATGAGTGATGGTACCCTCTGGCCGGACAACAATGTGTCCACTGGTCGTTTTTGTAGTGTATTTGAGTTTGATGGAAAAATAATAAGTCGTATGTATGTGTATGTCGATCCTGATTTTCCGAGTCGAGATTTAGAAAGAATTGCTGTGCTGTCAGAGGGAAAGTAGCGCATGTAACCATCCCTTAAACAGGGGGATACCATTTTAGAGTTCTTCGGTATATGCACAACAATCACACCCACTGGCCGGCAACCCAGCCGGACGACCAGCACCACTGGAAGTTATATCCGCCCAGCCAGCCGGTGACATCCATCACTTCACCGACAAAGAACAGGCCGGGGACGGATTTACATGCCATGGTTTTCGAAGAAAGTGCATCCGTATCAACCCCACCCTGAGTCACTTCTGCGGTGCGGTAGCCTTCCGTGCCGTTGGGTAAGATCTGCCAGTGAGTCAGCGTTTCAACCAGTGCCGCCATTTCTTTACCGTGAAGCTGCTTGAGAGGCTTATCCACCAGCTCGCCTCGCTCAATCAAGACTTCAACCAAGCGTTTAGGTAACACCTTCGCGAGAGTATTTTTCACACTTTGGTTGGGGTGTTTGGCACAGGAACGGTTCAGCAATTGCTCGACATCTTCATCGGGTACTAAATTCACCGTGACTTTCTCCCCCGGCTGCCAATAGGAAGACAGTTGTAACACGGCCGGTCCGGAGAGTCCGCGGTGCGTGAAAAGCAGCGCTTCCTTAAATGAGGTACCATTTTTAGCCGTGAGAACCGCAGAAACTGCGATTCCCGATAATTCGGCAAACAAATCTTTTTCTTCTTTATGGAGTGTAAAAGGCACTAATGCTGCTCTGGTCGGAATGATCTGCAAACCAAACTGCTCTGCAATTTGATAGCCAAAAGGCGTGGCACCGAGTTTTGGCATCGACAAACCACCGGTTGCAACCACCAGCGACTGACACTCGATGATTTCCTGCCCAGCGTGAAGGCGAAAACCGGCTTCCGTTTTCTCAATGGTCTGAATATCGACCTGATAACGCTGTTCGATATTGGCTAGATCACACTCTTTGAGCAGTAAATTGACAATATCCTTGGCACTATCAAGACAAAATAACTGGCCATGATCCCGTTCTTCAAACGTAATACCGTACTGGCTGACCAGGGAGATAAAATCCCAGTTGGTATATTGAGATAGCGCAGATTTAACAAAATGTGGATTGCGGCAGAGATAATGATTCGCAGAGACATCATAGTTGGTGAAGTTGCAGCGTCCCCCACCGGAAATCAGGATTTTCCGCCCCGGCTTTTTACCGTGATCGACAACCAAGACTCGTCGCCCTCGTTTACCAGCCTGCGCAGCACACATCAGCCCTGCGGCTCCGGCTCCGATCACCACGACATCAACCTGTTTACTCATTTTTATCTCACCAACATCTAACAAAAGCGATCGCTATAAACATCAAAGACACGAAAAAAGGATGTGCCAGTCAGCACATCCTTCGTCGATTGAAAGCTGATTCTAACGTCAAGCGAGCCATTTTACCAATCAAGCGCCCGACGTTGAATCTCTCTCTACAAAATAAGCGTGGTCAGCATCGTGATTCCGACAAGAGAAGATGAGAGTATAAAGAGCTGTCTCACCCGTTCACATTTGCCGGTAAATACTGAATCATGATGATGGAGGTACTCTTTACTTTTGATGTAATGAAATAAACGGACCTGTTTATTCATATTACCGTGAGTGGTGAAAAATCCGGGACCGTCTACTTGCTGATACAAGAGAGGATGGGCTTCACGCATGATATAAATCAATGCCCGAAGCGCTGTTAGGTACCGCGCAACATTAACCAGTGTCACTCCCATGAGTGCGAATAAGATCGTATCTTCGCTGATCATCTTTTCCTCCCTACATCTTCACTTGGATCTCAAAGAAAAAGACAATCAGCAGTGATATTTCTGAGATTACCCGGCTTGAGAATCCATAACGGAAGATGAACCTTCATTTACCATGTCTGCTAAATCTTTGTCGATGAAAAACAGGGCTTTACCATCTTCACCAACCAGCTCTAACTTGTCTAAAATCCCTTTAAACAGTTTTTCTTCTTCGTGCTGCTCGGCAACATACCACTGAAGAAAATTAAAGGTCGAGTAATCTTGGGATGTGAATGCTACATGGGCCAACTTGTTAATTTTTTGCGTTATCATTTGCTCATGTTCATATGTTTCGCGGAAAACCTCCCCTAAACTCTTATAGTCATGTTTGGGCGCATCAATCGCACCGAGAATCGGCAGTGCACCTGTCTCACTCACATAAGTAAACAGACGCTGCATGTGCTGCATTTCTTCTTGAGCATGAGAACGAAGAAACATTGCTGCACCTTCAAAGCCTTTATCTTCACACCAAGCACTCATTTGTAAGTATAGATTGGATGAGAAAAATTCGAGATTAATTTGATCATTTAGTTGATCAACCATAGCCTGTGCTAGCATAACCTTGTCTCCTGATATACGCTCATATTGATTGAAATATAACACCTTCAACACTTTATCATCTTCTGGCAGAGAAGTGGAACTGAGATCATTACGACAATTTTTTTTTCAGGGCGATGCTAAAGTGAAACCATCAGATATGAAACGGAGACGGTACAATGAGCTATAAACATATCTTAGTCACAGTCGATTTATCTGAGGAAAGCCGAGTTTTAGTAGATAAAGCTGTTGCATTGGCAAAACCTCTCGGAGCAAAATTGTCTTTTATTCATATTGATGTGAATTATGCCGAACTGTACACCGGGCTGATCGATATCAATCTGGCAGAGACACAACATCAATCCATGGAAATGTCACAAAAGCATTTGCAAGAAATCGCAACCCATGCCAATTATCCGATTCATCATACCTTGGTTGGCAGTGGTGATTTAGGCCATGAAATTTGTGAAACGATTAAGGAGTATGAAATCGATTTGGTTGTCTGTGGGCATCATCAGGATTTCTGGAGCAAACTGCTTTCCTCTACCAAACTCCTCATCAACTGTTCTCCGGTTGATATGTTGGTAGTGCCACTCAAAGACTGACGTACGGGGAAAACTTCGCTAGACTCTGGGCCATTATTGATCATTTTGAAATTATCATATGGCTTATCTTTCTGCGATTACCCTGTTATGGGCTTTTTCGTTCAGCCTGATCGGTGTCTATCTTGCCGGTCAGGTTGATTCTTGGTTCTCCGTCCTCATGCGCATCGCGCTTGCGAGTATGGTGTTTTTACCTTTTCTGAAATTCCGGCAAGTGTCTAAATCTCTGATCATCAAACTGATGGCAATCGGTGGTATTCAGCTTGGTTTGATGTATTGCTTCTACTACCAATCCTTTTTGTTGCTCAGTGTCCCTGAGGTGCTGTTATTTACGGTATTTACTCCGATATACGTCACGTTGATTTATGATCTGCTCAAAGGCCGTTTTTCACCTTGGTATCTCGTCACAGCTATTGTGGCGGTTTTAGGGACGGTCGTCATCAAACGAACAGATGTTCAGGAAGACTTTCTACTGGGTTTTTTAGTCGTTCAGGGGGCAAATCTTTGCTTTGCTATCGGTCAGGTCAGTTACAAATATTTGATGGAGAATAGTGAAACCAAACTCTCTCAACACACTGTATTTGGTTATTTCTATCTCGGTGCTCTGATTGTCGCAACCATTGCGTTTCTGCTCTTTGGTCATTCGGATAAGCTACCAACCACGACTCTGCAATGGGGAATATTAGTCTATCTGGGGCTGATTGCTTCAGGTGTGGGATATTTTATGTGGAATAAAGGGGCTTGTCTGGTCAATGCCGGTGCGCTGGCGATTATGAACAATGCGCTGGTACCGGCCGGCCTGATCGTGAATATCTTAATCTGGAACCGAGATGCCAATCTACCGAAACTGATTCTCGGTGGTGCAATCATTATGTTGTCGCTCTGGATCAATGAAACTTGGGTCAAACGCAAAGTGACACAGCAGTACTCATAGCTCTAAAAACGCATCGCGAAAAATGTATAAAAAGAATGGGAAAGATGGTCTGTGGTCATTTTTCCCTATACATATTACGCTTTGACAATACCAAAAATAAAAGTAAGTAATCACTTACATTACATCAACAAGTGATCTTCTCCAGCCTTTTCTGAATTTTTCCGGACTCTTTACGCAATTTCTTTTGCTGCCGGATTAATTTTTTAATCTGCTTACGGGCTTTCTTGTCTTTATGCTGTTTCTTGAATTGTTTGAGCGCTTTTTTATCCCACATCGGCATCATCATATTCAGCTGTAATGGTAACTTTTCCGAGCTTATAGATTGGTGAGATGTGGTGGGAAGCTCAGCAGGCTTACATAAGCTAAAGCGTTGGTTTGCGCTTCTCGCGCAAGAAAGACATAGAAACTTTGGTGCACTCACCAAATGATGAATGTCTCCCAGTGTGTGCCGGATTTCACGTCGATCAAATTTACACAGGCGCTTGCTCATGCTTTATCCCAATAAAAATAATAATTATTCTTAATTAGATATACAAAGCAATCATCCGGGAATCAAGTAAAATCATCAGCCAAAATGGCCATTCCACATTGCCAGAGGTTGAACAGGCTATGCTTTCTCATCCATCGCTGCATTCACGTAAACATCAAACCGGTTTTTCTTGGTTTCAATGGTCATGGTTGGTCGCTGTTCATTGAGCCACGGAGCGTAATCGGGACGCTTGACCACCACTCGCTTTTTCGCCAAATGCAGTGCTGGCATTAACAATGCGTCGGCATCGTCATCAGCCCCGACCAAAGATTGAAACACTCGCATCTCTTTCTTCACCAATGCCGTTTTCTTTTTATTCACCGGATGAGGATACATCGGATCCAGATAAACGACATCCGGCCGGATATGGTGCTCAAGATGACCCAGTGCCCGGTGACTACTCTCATGCAATAGCATCATTCGCTCACTCACCCACGCACCGATCTCGGCATCAGCACGTGCACGTCTCAATCCATCTTCCAATAAAGCTGCAACCACAGGGTGACGTTCTACCATCAGAACCTGACATCCTAAAGACGCCAGAACAAACGCATCGCGGCCCAGTCCGGCCGTAGCATCCAGAACAACTGGCGTTACACCTTTGTTGAGTCCGACTGCTTTCGCAATTGCCTGCCCTTTACCACCCCCGAATTTACGTCGGTGAGCAACAGCACCACCCACAAAATCAACATAAATAGCGCCCAATTTGGGGTCATCCAGCTGACGCAGTTCCAAACGTTCTTCGGTAAGTACTAAAGCAAAGGGGCTGGCTGCGGAATGTTCAAGCTGCCATCGCTCAGCAATCGCATCCATGGTTGACTGTCCGTCAAGGGACTCTGTTAACAACTGTAGTGGTAAAAAAGACATGTTCCTCTGGTCACCGCTGTGGCAATACCCATGAAATCAAATTAACGGTATACATTATTTGACTATTTGAGTGATAGAATAGCCTGATATGATAGAACCGTAATATCGATATAATCTCTAAACCTCAGCACGTCACAAAAGACATTCCGAGGTAATCTGAGTCTATTTCCTATAAAAAACATAACAGCTCAAACAAGGAATAACCATGCATCCCAATACGGCCAAGCTAGACGATTTGGATCGTGCCATCCTAAAAATTTTAATGGATGATGCCCGCACACCCTACGCAGAAATGGCAAAACAATTTAATGTCAGCCCGGCAACGATCCACGTTCGCATCGAAAAGATGAAAAACGCGGATATTATCCAAAAAACGGAAGTGGTCGTGAACACAAAAAAGCTGGGCTACGATGTTTGCTGTTTTATTGGTATCAATCTGAATGCCGCAAGAGACTATCATTCAGCCTTAGAAAAGCTGAATGCTCTCGATGAAGTTGTCGAAGCCTATTATACGACGGGAGCATACAATATATTTGCAAAATTAATGTGTCACTCGATTGAAGAACTTCAGTACGTACTCATCGACAAATTGCAAAGTATTGATGAGGTTCAATCTACTGAAACATTAATTTCATTACAAAACCCCATCAATCGAAACGTCATCCCATGACCAACAGTATAAAGACCGGATAAATATAGTTGACTTTAAACGATGCTATTTTTTACTTAAATAATTCAGTAGCTCTTCAGCTGAAATACCTTGAGCCGCTAAATTTTTTGCCATTGATTCGACTTGCTCATATTTGCGGGATTCAATTACTTGCTCAAATTGATAAACCAAGTCACGCAGTACAGGAACAGGTACTTGTTTAGCGGCACTGCGAATGCGCTCGCTACTCTGGTTGCCCAATTCACTGAGCAACTTTCCAAACATCACCTTCTCAGGTGTTTCATCAAGTTGCTCTAAAATTCGAGCCATTTCATAAGTTGTCATCGACATATGTGATTTCCAAAAAATATTATAATGTTAAAGATATGCCTAAATAATAATCGGGAGCGAACACATCAATAATAATCTGTTTCGCCAACGATTGTTTGCTATTTATTCATATAGGACATCACATCCGATGTCCTATATGAATAACGATACTTATCAGACAAAATTGCGAGTCAGGCAAAAAAAGCGTAGCTTATTTCAACATCACTAACTCACGAGTAGCATTTACTATCTACTACAAAAAGGACAACAACAGATGCAAGGTCATATATCTGAACGAATATCAAATATAAGAAGCTGGCTAAAAGAAAACCAACTTGATGCGCTGATTGTTCCTCATGAAGACGAATATCTGGGAGAATATCTACCCGTCCACAATAAGCGCCTGCAATGGCTGACAGGCTTTACCGGTTCTGCGGGCGTTGCCGTCATTACCCAAGAGCGTGCATCAATTTTTGTTGATGGGCGCTATACGGTCCAAGTCACCAAACAAGTACCAGATTCAATATTTGAATATCGCCATCTGATTGAAGAACCATTTCTCGATTGGATAATAGACCATCTTTCCCCAAGCAGTAAAGTCGGATTCGATCCGCGTCTTCATCGGAGTCTATGGATAACACATGCGCAACAAAAGATCTCGGGGAAATTAACGCTGTGTCCGCTTCAGGATAACCCAATTGATCTGTTATGGCAGGACCGTCCAGTGCCATTTTTTTCAAAAATGTGGTTAATGGACATCAAACAATCCGGTCAGAGCAGTGAAGACAAACGACAAGCCATTGCCGATATCCTCCGAAAAAAACAAGCTCATTGTGCGCTATTAACGCAACCTGACTCGATCTGCTGGTTACTCAATATTCGCGGACAGGATATTGCCTGCCTCCCGGTACTGCTGACTTATGCCATTATCTATGACGATGCCAGTGTTGATTTTTTCATCGATCCACAACGTGTGATTGAAGAATTTGAACACCATGTCGGACCGGGCATCAAAATTTACCCACCAGAAACGCTTGAACACTCGCTGAAAAACTTACAAGGAAAGCAGGTTTTACTAGACCCCGACACCAGCAATGCTTGGTTCAGCCTGACATTACAAAATGCCGGTGTATCTATCATTCACGGTGCCGATCCTTGTATGCTACCGAAAGCTACGAAAAACGCCAGTGAAATCGCAGGAATGCAAGCCTGCCACATTCGTGACGGTGCTGCAATGGCGAAGTTCTTATCTTGGTTAGATCAGGAAGTTGCTCAAGGTAATATGCACAATGAAGCCACATTATCCGATCAATTGGCTGAATTCAGACAACAAGATCCCACTTTGCTGGATTTCAGCTTTAGTACCATTTCCGCCGCAGGCAGTAATGCAGCAATGTGCCATTATAATCACCTCAATCAGCCGACCCCCGGGCAACTGACACCGGACAGTTTCTATCTGGTCGATTCCGGTGGTCAATATACCGATGGTACGACAGATATTACCCGGACCATCGCGATTGGCACCCCATCTCCTTTAATGAAACAGCAATTTACACTGGTTCTAAAAGGTCATATCGCTTTGGCAAGCGCTCGTTTTCCAAGGGGAACATCCGGACATCAGCTTGATGCACTGGCACGCCAGCATTTATGGGCCTATGGCTATGACTTTGACCATGGTATCGGTCACGGTGTCGGCCACTGTCTCAATGTTCATGAAGGACCACAGCGGATCAGTAAAGCCCCGAATACCGTCGCCTTACTGCCGGGGATGGTTGTTTCCAATGAGCCGGGTTATTACCGTACGGATCAGTTTGGAATCCGTATTGAAAACCTAGAGCTGGTCACGCCGGTAGAAACCCAAGGTGATTTTGATGTACTGGGATTTGAATCTTTGACGCGTTGTCCGATCGACCAGCGCGCCATCGATCTGTCATTACTGAATGACGCTGAAATTCAGTGGCTCAATACTTATCATCAGAAAGTCTGGGATGATGTTTCACCGCTGGTCAGCGGTACCGTAAAAGAGTGGCTCAAGCAAGCAACTCAACCCCTCATCTAAACATCTCTTTCCCCCATCACTTTAAGACAAACCAGTCGACCTTGTCGGCTGGTTTTCACAATCAGCTCATCAGTCAAACGCAAAATTAACACCTGCAAAAAACATCAATTAGACCACTAAATAGTTTATCCAACACAACCTAAAACCAGTTAGATCACTAAACAAGTTAAAAATCATAACAACATGTTTTAAAAGAATAAATATAATGAAAGATAGTTTTTTAATGCAAATTCGATCAAAAAAAGATTTGAAATCAAATCATTTTGTGTGTTAGTTTTTTTGTTAATTAAACGTTCAATCAAAAAAACATGGAGTCGCTATGCCTAAAATCGGCATGCCAGATATCCGTAAACCGCAACTTGTTCAGGCAACGATGAATGTGATCGAACGAGTCGGATTACACGGGGCAAGTATCTCGCTTATCAGCAAAGAAGCAGGCGTTTCCGCTGGAATCATCAATCATTATTTCGGTGGTAAACAAGGATTACTCGAAGAAACGATGCGCGCCATTTTACGTGAGCATTCCCGGGTGATTACTGCCGCTTTAAAACGGCTTCCGCGCCATGCCCATTACGAACGGATTAATGCCATTATTGATGGCAACTTCAACGGATTTCAGACGGAAAGTGAAGTGGTTAAAACTTGGCTGGCTTTCTGGTCCTACTCCATGCACGACCCTCAGCTTTACAGACTTCAGCGTGTGAACGAGAAACGCCTGATTTCACACCTTAAAATCGAATTGAAAACATTAATCCCTCAACCTCAATCATTATCTGTCGCCCACGGGATTGCCGCGCTCATTGATGGCATCTGGCTGCGAGGAGCATTGAATCCAAGAGGGATTGATGCAGCGCTTGCCAGAACCATTATTAACGATTATCTGGACAAACAGATCATATATTACAACAACTTGTAACTAGGTTAGGCCTCAAAATGAAATCACTTTATATACATGGAAAGCGATGTAGCGCCACTTCCGGAAAAACATTTACTTCGTTGAATCCAGCAACGGGAGAAGTGCTTGCTGAACTCGAACAAGCCTCAACACAAGATATTCAAGATGCCGTAGAATCTGCCAAACAAGGCTTCGCACGCTGGTCAGCCATGACCGCTGTAGAGCGCAGTCGTATTCTGCTCAAAGCCGTTGAAATTCTCCGCGAAAAAAATGATGAACTAGCCAAGTTGGAAGTGCTCGATACCGGCAAGCCATTACAAGAAGCGCTTGAAGTCGATATCGTCACCGGTGCAGATGTCATCGAATACTATGCCGGACTGGCACCAACCTTAGTCGGCACACAACAACCACTGACACAAAATCAGTTCTTCTACACCCGTCAGGAACCCCTTGGTATCTGTGCCGGTATCGGTGCCTGGAACTATCCAATCCAGATTGCCATGTGGAAATCCGCACCGGCACTTGCAGCCGGCAATGCAATGATTTTCAAACCTTCAGAAGAAACACCACTGACAGCCCTTGAGCTCGCTGAGATTTATACCAAAGCGGGCGTTCCCGATGGCGTATTCAATATTGTTCAGGGTGATGGTCAGGTTGGAGAGCAACTGACATCTCACCCTGACATTGCCAAGGTCTCTTTCACCGGTGAGGTCGAAACTGGCAAAAAAGTGATGGCAAACAGCGCTCAGACACTCAAGTCCGTCACAATGGAACTGGGGGGCAAGTCACCGTTACTGATTTTTGGCGATGCCCCACTTGATCAAGCAGTATCGGCGGCAATGGTCGCCAATTTCTACACTCAGGGTGAAGTCTGTACCAATGGCACACGCGTCTTTGTTCATGAGTCCATCTACGATGATTTCTTAAAACAGCTCAAAGTCCGCACAGAGCAATTGATTATCGGTGATCCAATGGACATAAAAACACAAGTGGGTGCACTGATTTCCAAAAAACATTGTCATCAGGTGATGGCAGCCATTGATGAAGCCCGTAGCAGTGGCGCGAAGCTCCTGACCGGTGGTTTCCAAGTGACAGAGAACGGTTTGGACAAAGGAAACTTTGTTGCCCCGACCGTCTTTTATGATTGCGATGAAAGCATGGCACTGGTTCAGCATGAAATCTTCGGCCCGGTCATGGCGGTGATGAAATTCGCGGATGAAGCCGATGTGATTCAACGCGCAAATGATACAACTTATGGACTCGCAGCCGGAGTATTCACCCGGGATCTTTCCCGCGCTCACCGCATCATTCATCAGCTTCAGGCCGGTATCTGCTGGATCAATACCTGGGGTAACTCGCCGGCGGAAATGCCTGTCGGTGGATATAAAAACTCTGGGATTGGCCGGGAGAATGGCCTTGAGACACTGACTCACTACACACAAACCAAAAGTGTCTTTATCGAGTTAGGAAACTTTGAAAGCCCTTACCCGTACCAGGAGCCAACAGATGAAACAGCAGTTTGATTATATCATTGTCGGTGCCGGATCTGCCGGTTGTATACTGGCCGATCGATTAACAGAATCAGGAGAATACAATGTCCTGCTTCTCGAAGCGGGAGGCAGTGACAAAAGTATCTTCATTCAAATGCCAACGGCACTCTCCTACCCGATGAATACGCCAAAATATGCCTGGCAGTTTGAAACCGTCCCAGAAAAGGGGCTGGATGGCCGCCAACTTCACTGTCCACGCGGTAAAGTGCTTGGTGGCAGCTCGTCTATCAACGGCATGGTTTATGTGCGTGGTCATGCCTGTGACTTCGATGAATGGGAAGCTCACGGTGCAACCGGCTGGAATTATGCCAGTTGCCTACCCTATTTCAGACGCACCGAATCCTGGTCAGGCGGCGGAGATCGCTACCGTGGTCAAGATGGTCCGGTAGCAACGTGTAACGGCAACGAGATGAAACTCAACCCACTCTACAGTGCATTTATTCAGGCCGGTGTCGAGGCAGGTTACCCAGAAACGATTGACTATAACGGCTATCAGCAAGAAGGTTTCGGCCCGATGCATATGACCGTAGATCACGGTGTCCGGGCCTCAACAGCGAATGCTTATCTGAAGCGCGCATTAAAGCGCTCTAATCTGACATTGTTGAAGCATGTTGTGGCGAGAAAAATTCTGCTCGACGGCAAAAAAGCAATCGGTGTTGAATTTGAGCATCAAGGCTCCGTCAAAAACGCTTATGCCAATGCAGAAGTGATTTCATCTGCCGGTTCGGTCGGTTCGGTACAGCTTCTTCAATGTTCCGGAATCGGTCCGAGAGAAGTCTTAGAAGCCGCTGGCGTCGAAGTCAATCATGAACTCGCAGGCGTTGGCGAAAACCTTCAGGATCACCTTGAAGTCTATTTTCAGTATCAATGTAAACAGCCAATCACGCTCAACAGTAAGTTAGGCCTGTTCAGTAAAGGATTGATTGGGACACAGTGGATTCTGACCCATCAAGGACTCGGTGCAACCAACCATTTTGAGTCCTGTGCCTTTATTCGTTCCAGAGCCGGATTGAAATGGCCGAATATCCAGTATCACTTCCTTCCTGCAGCGATGCGTTATGACGGTCAGGCTGCTTTTACCGGGCATGGTTTCCAGGTTCACGTTGGCCCCAACAAACCAGAAAGCCGCGGAACCATCCGGATTACGGCGGCTGATCCGCACGTAAAACCAGAAATTACATTTAATTATCTGTCTACAGAACAAGATAAACAGGACTGGCGCGACTGTATCCGCCTGACCAGAGAGATCATGTCCCAACCGGCATTAGCCGCTTATCGTGGTGATGAAATCCAACCCGGCATTGATGTTGAAAGTGATGCAGCAATTGATCAATGGGTCAGAGAAAATGTCGAAAGCGCTTATCACCCATCCTGCTCCTGTAAAATGGGAAGGATTGAAGACCCTATGGCGGTCGTCGATTCTCAGTGCAAAGTCATCGGTATTGACCAGTTACGTATCGTTGATTCTTCCATTTTCCCTACGATTACCAACGGTAACTTGAATGCACCAACGATGATGGTTGCAGAACGAGCTGCTGATTTTATTTTAGGCAAAACCCCGCTCCCCGGCTCCGACGCACCGGTATGGATTGCGAAAGACTGGCAGACAAAACAACGGACGACTCAGCCTCAACTCGCTTCTGTATCCGTACAGAAATGAAATGATGAATAAAAAGGAAATACTATGAATTTCAGAAAATGGCCTCTTATAACGAAAATTGCGGCACTTAGCCTCGGTCTATCTTGCGTTTCGCAAAGCTATGCTGCAGATACATGTGAAACTGTCCATTTTTCCGATGTGGGATGGACAGACATTACGTCAACAACCGCAGTCACAACTGAGGTATTGCATGGTCTGGGTTATCAGACCAAAACCGACCTGCTCTCAGTTCCTGTAACGTATTCTTCGATGGCAAGTGGCAACATCGATGTCTTTCTCGGTAACTGGATGCCAACCATGGAAGGCGACATCAAGAAATATCTGTCTAACGGCAGTGTCGAACAGGTTCGGGTCAACTTAAGTGGTGCAAAATATACCCTTGCCGTCCCTCAATATGTCTATGATGCAGGCGTACACAGCTTTGCTGATATTGTGAAATATGCGGATAAATTCAAAGATCGCATCTACGGTATTGAGCCGGGTAACGATGGTAACCGATTGATTCAACAGATGATCGATACCAATGCGTTTCAGTTGAAAGACTTTAATCTGGTTGAATCCAGCGAAGCTGGCATGATCTCACAGGTGTCGCGAGCCATTCGTCGTCATCAGTGGATTGTCTTTCTCGGCTGGGCTCCACATCCGATGAATGCGAACTTTAAAATGGCTTATCTCTCTGGTGGCGATGACTATTTCGGGCCGAACTATGGAGGAGCGACGATCTATACCAACGTTCGTAAGGGATACACCTCAGAATGCCCGAATGTCGGTAAATTACTGAAAAATTTACAGTTTAGTCTACCAATGGAAAACCGGGTTATGGATGACATCCTCAACCAAAATATGAAGCCTCAACAGGCTGCGAAGTCTTGGTTGAAATCAAATTTAGATGTTTTAGATCAATGGCTTGAAGGTGTAACCACTGTGGATGGCAAACCCGGTAAAGCGGCAGTCGTTCAATACTTAAATTCTAATTCATAACCTATCCATTCATACAATACTCAATGACCGGTGCAGTTGAATCTGCGCCGGTGAGGTAAATTGGTAAATTATTGTGAATAATTTCATTACAGATTATAAAATTCCACTCGGTCAATGGATCGAGTCATTCGTGGACTGGCTCACGATTCATGCATCCGGTTTTTTTGATGCGATTTCGTATACCCTTGAAACAGTGATTATGTTTCTGGTTGATTTTTTCCAATCCATGCCACCGTTTCTTCCTATTTTGCTCACAGCCGCACTGGCTTGGTGGCTCCATCGCCGGATATCCTTGGTGATTTTTATCGTCGCCTCTCTCTTGCTCATTCTGAACCTCGGATACTGGCAAGAAATGCTGGAAACCTTTGTACTGGTCTTTTCCGCAACCGGGATTTCAGTCTTAATGGGTGTTCCGATTGGCATTATGGCGGCTCATCGACCTTGGTTGTACACCGCAATTCGCCCTATTTTAGATCTGATGCAAACCGTGCCGACATTTGTTTACTTAATCCCGACCCTTGTTTTGTTCGGCCTTGGTGTAGTTCCCGGTTTAATCTCGACGATCATTTTTGCCATTGCCTCCCCGATTCGCCTGACCTATCTGGGAATCGTTCGTGTTCCGGAAGAATTAGTCGAAGCAGGTAGAGCATTTGGTGCCAGCAATATGAAACTGTTGTTTAAAGTTGAACTACCGGCAGCGATGGCCAGCATTATGGCTGGTGTGACGCAGTGCATCATGTTATCGCTCTCTATGGTTGTGATTGCAGCCTTGGTTGGTGCAGACGGTCTGGGAAAACCTGTCGTACGGGCCCTGAATACCGTGAATATTTCGCAAGGATTTGAAGCTGGCCTAGCCATTGTATTGGTTGCCATCATCCTTGATCGACTGTGCAAAACGCCGAATCAAGCCAAGGAGCAATAAGATGAATCAATTTGTAGAACATGAAGCAGCAGATGCGATTGCAATTGAAAACTTGGATGTGGTTTTTGGCCGTCACCCTAAAAAAGCAACGGCCCTCCTCGATCAAGGCAAAACGCGTCAGGAAATTATTGATGAAACCGGATTAGTCGTTGGCGTGAATAACGTCAGCCTCAAGGTGAAAGAAGGTGAAATCTGCGTATTAATGGGATTGTCCGGTTCGGGGAAATCAAGTTTACTGCGAGCCGTTAACGGACTCAACCAAATCACCAGAGGATCCCTGAAAGTAAAACACGGTCAAGATTTTGTTGATGTTGCCAATTGTAACCGTGAAACATTACGTCATCTTCGGACTCAGCGTGTTTCGATGGTGTTCCAAAAGTTTGCACTGATGCCATGGTTATCCGTAGTTGATAACGTCGCCTTTGGCCTTGAAATGCAAGGGATATCCAAAAAAGAGCGCCGTAAACATGCGCGTGAACAGCTGGAAATGGTCGGCTTAGCAGAGTGGGAAAACCAGTTTCCCCATGAACTCTCTGGTGGGATGCAGCAACGTGTTGGTCTCGCACGTGCTTTTGCAATGGATAGCGATATTTTGTTAATGGACGAACCTTTCTCAGCACTTGATCCACTCATTCGGACCCAGCTTCAAGATGAATTGCTGACCTTACAGAAAAAATTAAATAAAACGATTTTGTTTGTCAGTCATGATTTAGATGAAGCATTAAAAATTGGTAATCGCATTGCCATCATGGAATCAGGGGAACTGATTCAACACAGTCGTCCGGAAGAGATTGTTCTGCAACCCAAAACGGACTATGTCCGTGAATTTGTTGCCCATACAAATCCATTGAATGTACTTAAGGGTCGTTCTCTGATGAAGCCAGTTGATGAACTGACACATCAGGAAGGACGCTGGCAGGTTTGCCAACAAAACGATCTATGGCTGGAAGAGCAAAGCGGTAAACTAGTCGTTCAAGGCTCAGAGTCACTCAAGACTATCGAATGGAATAAGAACCTTGATATCTCCTCATTGGATAAAAATACCATTATTCTGGTTTCACCCGATATAGAAATGCGTGATGCGATTGAAATTCGCTACCATACCGGTCATCCGGTTATTTTAGTTGAGGATGGTCAGTTTGTTGGCATTCTCAGTGATGACAATTTCTATCATGCTCTGCTTGGTAAATATAATGAGGCCACCAAAGCAGCATAGGCATAGATTAATCTAAACACTGCTGTTTCGATATTTTTGACACCGCAAAGGTGTCTCAGACAAGATAAATAAAGAAACAAGAAGAGAAGGTTTGATCTCATCATGAAGATAAGTCTTCTCTTCTTCTTGCTTCTGTTGACACACTATTTGTTGACATACTATTCAATAAAAATTAATCGATGAAAATATACGCCGATGTTTCACGTGAAACATTGACAGAGAGAACTAGGCCTACAGCGCTTAAAAACCTAGTTCTTGTCATAGTATGCTAATTGAAAATTACGTGTTCGTTGAAAAACCTCTCATAGCATAGAAATTAAGCTTCTTAGCCGGAAAAAACCGAGTGCCAGTCATGCCATACCGGCTCCAATCCTTGATATATGATCGCTTGTTCCACCTCTTCAACTGAGCGATCATCGTCAATACTAAACTGCTCTAGCGCTGTTGATTGAACGGCGTACCCCCCCGGCTGTGTTTTGGACCCCGCAGAGATAGCTGTAATACCAAGTGGCACTACATTATCTCTGAAACTCGGTGATTCCCGGGTCGAAAGTGATAATTCAATCTCGGGATCAAACAAACGAAATGCACAGATCGTTTGCACCAGTTGTCTATCCGTCATGATCGAAGCCGGCTCAACGCCACCAGTGCATGGTCGTAAACGCGGAAAAGAAATCGAATAGCGAGACTTCCAATATGTCTTTTCCAGATAGGCAAGATGCAGAGCAACGTGGAAAATATCCGTTCGCCAGTCATCTAATCCGATCAAAGCCCCCAAACCAATTTTATCAATACCCGCTCTACCAAGCCGGTCCGGTGTCAGTAAGCGATATTCAAAGTCAGTCTTGTTGCCCCGTAGATGATGCTGTGCGTAAGTTGAAGGATGATAGGTCTCCTGATAAACCATCACGCCATCCAACCCTAATGCTTTCAGCCTGACATACGCTGCTTCATCCAGAGGCTGAACTTCCATTGCCAGATAGTTAAAATGCTGTTTAATCTGAGGGATCACTTGTTCGAAATACGATAGTCCAACTTTCGTCTCATGTTCACCAGTCACCAACAAAATACTGTCAAATTTCATCTGTTTAATCGCAGCAATCTCGGCCTCGATATCCTGATGATTCAGTATTTTTCGCTTGAGCCGATTCTCCATTGAAAAACCGCAGTAGGTACATGAATTAGAGCAAAGGTTAGACAGGTATAGCGGGATATAAAATCCCACCGTATTACCGAACCGTTTTCTGGTCAGCGCCATGGACTGCTGGGCCATCTGCTCAAGAAAAGGTTCTGCCGCCGGAGAAATCAACGCTTTAAAATCTTCCAATGACCGTTTGGTTTTCCCCAATGCACGCACCACATCAGCTGATGTTTTGCTATACAGCGAAAGACGCACATCGTCCCAGTTGAATTGATGGAAAACGTCGAGAAAACTCATCTCACGCCTCCCCTAAAAATTGAGTGAGCGGACTGGTTCCCACCGCATGAGATGATGCAACACCCCTGCCTGCTTCATAGGCAATACGTCCGGATTCAACCGCCAACTTAAATGCTTTTGCCATCATCAGCGGATCGGCTGCACTGGCAATTGCCGTGTTCACCAACACTGCATCTGCCCCCATTTCCATCGCCTGAGCCGCATGAGATGGTAGCCCAATCCCGGCATCAACCACCACGGGAACATTGGCTTGTTCAATAATAATTTCCAGAAAAGATTCAGTGGCTAGCCCCTGATTTGAACCAATCGGTGCCCCAAGCGGCATAACCGCTGCGCACCCGACCTCTTCAAGACGTTTGCATAAAACCGGGTCCGCATGACAATAAGGCAAAACTATAAAGCCATCGTTTACCAGTTGCTCTGCGGCACGCAGTGTTTCAATCGGATCCGGCAGCAAATATTTGGGATCAGGATGAATTTCGAGTTTAATCCAATGGGTTTCCAGCGCTTCTCGTGTTAAATGCGCGGCAAATATCGCCTCTTTTGCGGTCTTTGCTCCGGAAGTATTAGGCAGAAAATGTAAGTCGAGTGTCTGCAAAGGCACTAGAATATTATCATTTGCATGTTGCAGATCGATCCGTTTTAAAGCCATTGTCGTCATTTCTGAACCGGATGCTTGAATCGCTTTCACCATCATCTCCGCACTGGCAAATTTACCGGTGCCGGTGAATAAACGGGAACCGAATATTCTGTCTGCAATTTTTAGGGGGGTATTCATATCTGATGCTCCATTGTTGCGCAGTGTTTGAATTGCCATCTACTTAACCTCCGGCAATGACCTGAAAGAGCGAAATCTGATCACCATCATTGAGCATCACTTGTGACCATCGGCTTTTCGCCATCACTTGCTCATTCAGTGCAAAAACACACCCCTGTTCAGGTAAATGAAGCTGGATGATCACTTGTGCTAACGTGATACCAGCAGGAAATGTATAAACGGTTTCATTCAGTGTTATTTGAATATTCATCTCATCCACCTTTCTTACTATGACTATTTCCAATATCACACTCACCAACTGAGTCACCACACACCGGGCAATAAAGGTCTTTTTCATAGCGCAATGATTTCAGCCGTATCCTTCGTCCATCAAAATGAAAAAACTCAGCCATGCTGCCACTCGGGGTCAATTGTTCATTTGTATGTAAAGAAGTATGTAAAGATCGCGAATTTGAAGATTGTGTGTGTAAAGATTGGTTGGTTGTAAAAGATGAGTTCGGATTGATATCCCTGAGTAATTCTTGAATCACCTGAAGTGCCTGAAGCGAGGCCATCGTTCCGACAGTCGGACCCAATACACCAGACTCATGGCATCGCTTAGGGTGATGATCTCCGGTATCACCAACTAAGCAACGATAACAGGGTGCATCATTTGAAAAGCGATGAACGGATAACTGCCCGTCCCAGCCAATCGCGGATGCAGAGACGAGAGTTGTCTTTTGTTGATAACAGATACGATTGATTTGATGGCGGGTCGGAAAGTTGTCACTACAATCGATCACCACATCAGCTAACATCACCTCAAGCTGAAGTTGTTTATCGTCCAGCTTTTTATCAAGGGTTCTGATCCGACACTGATGATTAAGCGCGCGTAGTTGGTTGGCAAGCGCACGTACTTTTTGAGTACCGACATCCGCTTCCCGATAAGCAATTTGTCGATGCAAATTACTCATCTCTACCGCATCATGATCCACCAGAACTATCGAACCGATGCCCGCACCGGCAAGATACAGTGAAACATTTGTCCCTAATCCACCACAGCCAATCATCAGTACATGCTTTTTGTTCAGTTCACATTGGCCGATTTCACCAATGTCTGGCAAAGCAATCTGTCTCTGATAGCGAAGAAATGCATCATCATCGAGTAACGACATGGCCCTTCCTCCCTGACTGAGATTGTTCTTTCCTCGATAGAAACAACTGCTGAAAAGCATCAACGGCACTCGCAGTGTTTGCCGCTTGTGTCACAGCACGAACCACCGCTAGACTTGAGACACCCTGTTCTAAAACAGTTGCGGCGTTATTTAAATCTATCCCGCCAATTGCCACCGTTGGAATCGCCAGCTGATGTGCCCGTGCAATAGAATCGACGAGCTGTTGATAGAGTCGTAGCCGGGCAAGCCCTTGCGGTTGAGAAGGCATCTGTTTGGTTGTGGTCGGGAAAATATGTCCTAGGGCGATATAACTTGGATGAAGTTGTTGTGCCTTGAGAATTTCCCAGTAACCATGAGTTGAAATACCTAAACAAATGCCAGCATGATGCAGCGCCTGAATATCGGCGGTGTGTAAATCTTCTTGTCCCAGATGAACACCAAAAGCCTGATATTGAATCGCAAGTTGCCAATAATCATTAATAAAAACTTGCGCTTGATATGTTCTCCCCAGCGAGACCGCTTGTTTAATTTGCTGCTCAAGGTCAGGCTGATGTGGATTTTTAATCCGTAACTGAATCGTCTTCACCCCTAACCGGAGTAATTTATCTACCCATATCACATCATCAACTACCGGGTAGAGTGACAAGTCTTCAATATGAACGGCTTTAAATTGAGGGCGCTGTGTCAGTTGATGTGAGTCAGACACAGATAGCCCACTGACTGAAGAGACAACCGGAAATGCATGCCCATCTCGGGGCCATGTTTCACGTGAAACATTCATGGAAGCCCGAGCAATGATCAGAGCATCTTCAAGCGGAAAGTCTAAAGCCAGAGCGCCAATCAACCAGGCTAAATGCTTCGCAACAAATGCATGTTGAGAGTCATCAGAGCGAGTCGTTTCAGAATCTAAAACTTCCGGCGCTAACACCGAGGAAAATGTAGCAGAGGAAAGCGAACGAACCTCATTCCCCACCCGCCATAATTCAGAGTGTGGCGCATCTGGTTGTGGTGAAGACGCGACAACAATATGAGCATGAGCAGCCATTCCCGCTTTTGCCTTTGCCTGTTGTTCATCTTGTTGAGCCCACAGATGATCACCATCACCCATGAGTTCACAACCATGGATTTGCTCACAATAGCTCATATGATAGTGCTGCTGAATATCTTGCTGCTGGGCAAAAGTCATCATTTGCTGCTGCTCAACAGCTAGCACGACGCTTTTATTTCTCAGCTCATCTTGCTTCAAACGAACATACAATCCACGGTGATGCGAGTCAGCATCAAACAAGAAATTCTGCTCCGGCCCGGCAAGTCCTACCGACTGTGCTATGTTTAACACTCGGTGAAGATTGACCTTCACCGATGCGAGCAGATCGGTCGTGCAAAAGACCTCTGCGATACTTAGCCCAATCATCCTACTCCTCCTGATCAGCATCCTGAGCTAAGCGATATAGTGCTGAACCTTGCGCTTTAAACTCCTGAGATTTTTGTTTCATGCCTGCCAATCGTTCAGCATCTGACGGGTTGGTTACCATCTGAATATTTACAGAATGATCATGCTCGGAATGACTATCCTGTTGCGCTTTCGCATATTCACGAACTTCCTGAGAGATCTTCATTGAGCAGAATTTAGGACCGCACATTGAACAGAAATGAGCGACTTTTCCCGATTCTTGAGGCAGCGTTTGATCATGGTAAGTGCGAGCCGTGACCGGATCTAAAGACAGATTAAACTGGTCTTCCCAACGGAATTCAAACCGTGCTTTCGATAAAGCATTATCTCTGACTTGAGCACCGGGATGCCCTTTCGCTAAATCAGCAGCATGGGCAGCAAGCTTGTAGGTAATTAATCCCGTTTTCACATCTTCTTTATTCGGCAGACCAAGATGTTCTTTAGGGGTGACATAACAAAGCATTGCACAGCCGTACCAACCGATCATGGCCGCACCAATCCCAGAGGTAATGTGGTCGTATCCGGGCGCAATATCGGTTGTCAGTGGGCCTAAGGTATAGAACGGCGCTTCCGAGCAATGCCGTAGTTGCTCTTCCATATTCTCTTTGACTAAATGCATTGGCACATGTCCGGGGCCTTCTATCATGACCTGAACATCATATTCCCATGCAATTTTGGTCAGTTCTCCGAGAGTTCTGAGTTCAGAGAATTGGGCTTCGTCATTGGCATCAGCCACGGAGCCGGGCCGGAGTCCATCCCCTAAAGAGAGTGAGACATCATACTGGGCACAGATCTCACAAATGTCCCGGAAATGGGTATACAGAAAGTTTTCTTCATGATGTGCCAGACACCATTTCGCGATGATAGAACCACCGCGGGAAACAATTCCCGTCACCCGCTTAGCGGTCATAGGAACATAGCGCAACAGTACACCGGCATGAATCGTAAAGTAATCGACCCCCTGCTCCGCCTGCTCAATCAACGTGTCACGCATGACCTCCCAAGTCAGATTTTCGGCAACGCCATTAACTTTTTCCAGAGCTTGATACATCGGTACAGTACCGATAGGAACCGGACTATTGCGTAGAATCCATTCTCTCGTTTCATGTATATTGCGCCCAGTGGAGAGATCCATCACCGTATCAGCGCCCCAGCGGGTAGACCAAACTAACTTCTCAACTTCCTCTTCAATCGAAGATGTGACGGATGAATTACCAATATTGGCATTCACTTTGACTAAAAAGTTACGCCCGATAATCATCGGCTCAGATTCGGGATGGTTGATATTTGCCGGAATAATCGCTCGCCCTTCTGCGACCTCGCGTCGGACAAATTCAGCGGTGATAACTTCCGGCATATGGGCACCGAAACTTTCTCCGGGATGCTGTAAGTTCAATTGCTCATCACGATACTGCTGACGCTGCATATTCTCACGAATCGCAATAAACTCCATTTCAGGCGTCACGATGCCACGCCGGGCATAATGAAGCTGGGTGACACAATGACCGGGCAGAGCTTTACGAATGAGCGGTAAATGACCGTATCGCAAAGAGTCGAGCGTTGTATCCGCCAAACGCTCACGCGCATAATCAGAGGTCATCTGCTCCAGCATTGCTGTGTCAGACCGCTCTTCGATCCATGGCTGTCTCAAGGCCGGTAATCCTCGATACACATCGATTGTATAGTGCGGGTCGGTATACACGCCTGAAGTGTCGTAGACACAAATCGGTTCGTTAGGTTCATAGACAGGGCTATCCTTCGAGTGACCGACCAGGCTATCGGCAAGCTGGATAGCTCGCATCGGTACCCGGATATCTTCCCGCGAACCCTGTAGATAAATTTTGCTTGAATTGGGATAAGGTGTTGACTGGATATTTTCAATAAACTGCTTTGCTTCCAGTCTGGATTGTTTACGGCTCGACATGCATTTTTCTCCAGTAAATGGTTAAGAAATAAATGCTTGACGGAAGGACGCATAGACAAGAGGTGAAAATCGATTATCGCGTGATGAGGAAAAGCGACATACAGAAAGATTTTCGGACAATAGAGAGGCTGTGGTGAAATGTAATATAGCCTGAATATTCTCTCTTGTTCCCTTCGCAGGTATTAACCTGATCAGGTTCAACGGATCCCGAATGAACGGTCTCAGCCCTTTGGCACTCCGACAAGTATCAACATTATAGAGAATGGATTTTATTAAACAAAGTAAAAAAAATATTTAACTCTTTGTGATCAGTTGAAAACCAACCCACGCAGCAGAAATACTCAAAGTAACGTTCAACAGGATATTGAGACCAAACTTGATAAATGCGCCTTGCTGCATCAATAAAACGTTATCCATAGAGAAAGTAGAAAAAGTCGTCAAAGCGCCTAAGAATCCTAACCCAATGATTTGACGCCATGGTTCAACGGAAATCAATTGTCCCTGAATAGCCGCAATTAAAAGCCCCATCACAAATGAGCCTAAAATATTTACGGTCAGGGTTCCATAAGGAAAACCTTTACCGAACAGAAACACACAAAGTTCTGAAATCAAATACCGGGAGCAAGCACCGAAAGCGCCCCCAAAAGCAATAAAGCCCAGAATAGAGAACTGACTCATCATCATTTCCTCAAAAAAATCCCCAAATACAACCTTTCTTAATTAAAAAATACGAGTATCAAAGGTCATACAAATTCACACAATGAAAAAGTTACAGGAGTCACTTTATGTCAAAATCCTTCACTTAATCCGATTTTACATACCCATCAAGTATCATATTATGGTTCATGTCTGATACGGGCACCCAGCTCATACGAGTATCGGTATAGAGTAGCACTTGCTTCAATATCCGCTGTTCAGGGAGATGAATAGAATAATGATGGTACTGTGTGACATGAAGAAGATCAAAAATATAAATTCAGTTGGGAGTGAAACGGTTGAGGACAATGCTTGGCATTTATCGTTTACCAAACTCATTCATTCCTCAACCTTATAGAAGAGAGGGTATCGTTCCGTCAGAGTAATTGACTCTGTGATTCCAAGCTGAGATTTAAGACATCAAATTCCTATTCAGCCTGACCCAGTATAAGCTGATCCCCTTCCCAGAAAATCTGTTTCATACGGGTATGACGGTTGGGATCCCATAACGGGTCACCTTCAATCTCCGTATAATCACGGGCGTGATACACCAAAATATCATTGCCCTGCTCATCTTTGGTAAAGCAGCTGTGTCCGGGACCAAAAACACCTTCGTCGGCGTTGGTCACAAAAACCGGCTGTGGCGATTTGTACCAATTTGCAGGGTCAAGTAAATCTGTATCCTCATCAGCTTGCAAAAGCCCCATACAATAACGTTCATCGGTCGCACTGGCAGAATATGTCAGCCAGACTTTTCCGTGACTAATCAGGATGTACGGGCCTTCATTAACCATGAAACCTTGAGTTTCCCAATCAAACTCAGGTATCGATAAACGACTGGCGGGTAATTTTAGTGTTGTCGGTGACAACATTTCAGCAATGTATAAATTGGAATTACCGGCTATCGTTTGTTCTTTCTGTGCCCAGACATAATACCGCGTTCCTCGGTGTTCAAATGTCGTTGCATCGAGACAAAATGAATCGATGCCAGAATCGATCTGTCCACAAAACGTCCATGGTTGCGCCAGCGGGTTTTCCCCATCACAATGAATGGCATACATGCGATGCTGAAATAAACCATCCTTTATTTCCCGGCTGGGCGCGGCAGCAAAGTAGATATACCAACTACCGTCAATCGCGTGGATCTCCGGTGCCCAGATTAAATCGGAGTAAAGGCCATGATCCGGCTTGTGCCAAACCGTCACGACTTCATTCGTTTCTGCCAGACCGGCCAGCGTTTTTGCTCTTCTCAGCTCAATACGATCATATTCAGGAACCGATGCCGTGAAATAATAGTATCCATCATGATGAAGATAGACATGTGGATCGGCTCGCTGTTCAATAACTGGGTTTTTTATCTTAAATACCATGGAATAACCTCATTTTGCTGGAACAGATAGCGGTGTTTTATCATGCACATGATCGATACCATCACTCATCGCTTTGCTGTCTGCCCCTTGATGAATCATTGCGGTGTAATAGCTGTCTGTCACTTTATATCTGAACATCAAAAGCCCCATGAGCAGATGGAATATACCGGGAATGAGGGTGAGCATTAAAGCAATCCCAGTTAATGTAAAGCTCGACTGTGCCTGATTCGGTGCATAATCAAAGAAAGTCAGTAACCATCCGACAATCGCACCGGCAATCCCCATTCCAAATTTTTGACAGAATGAAATACCGCCAAACGATAAACCAGAGACTCGTTGACCCAATTTAAATTCACCATAATCAACCGCTTCAGCAATCGCTGACCAGAAAACAGGCGCGTGTAAATCAACAATGAAAGAAAGCAGAAAATAGAGAAAAAAAGCGAGGACAAAATCAGACGGCCCGACAGAAAAATAGAGCACAGCGCTCAGGATCATCACAGCAATCTGACTGTAACGGAATAGTTTAATCTTACAGTAGTATTTCGTTATCCAAGTTGACGCCACCATCGCCAGAATCGCAGCGATAACCCCTGTCGCAAGGAATGCAGAAATCGTCGCAGCATCTCCTCCCAGATAATATTTGGCATAATATGCAGCAACCGAGCCTCGCACGGTGTAACCAACCGTACCGGTGATACAAACCATACATAAAATGACCCACTGATCATTGCTGATGAGAGATTTCAGTTGTCGGGTAAATGGCTTACTCTCGATGACATAATCGATCCGTTCCGTCGTCGTAAAATAACAAAATAAGAACAACAGTGTCCCCATGGAAGCCATTAATCCCATCGCATACTGATAGCCTAATTGAATATTTTCACTCCCCCACCTTTCAGAGAGTAAGGGAACAATAATGGTCACCAGAAACGCAGCAATTTTGGCAAAGAATAGCCGATATCCGTTGGCTGATAGCTTCTCTTTCGGATCATCGGTAAGCACACTGATTAAAGAAATATACGGAATCGTGACAGCGGTAAACATCACCGTCACAAAAATATAGGTCGCATAGGCATAGGCTAATTTCCCGTTGTAATCCAAATCTGGCGTACTAAAGGTTAAGAACACTGAAATGCCAAAGGGGATTGATAAAAACAGCATATAAGGACGATAGCGCCCCCAACGGGTATTCACTTTATCCGTAATCATCCCCATGATAGGGTCGGTCACCGCATCAATTAAACGAACAACAATGAATAACATCGCCAGATCACTGGCTTTAATGCCAAAGATATCGGTATAAAAAAATGTGATAATCAGCATCATCGATGAAATCACCACATTAACAGCCATATCCCCTGAGCCAAATCCAACTTTCTCAAGCACAGAGAGTTTGAACTTATACATAGTCATAGACCTCGTTCAGATAGAAATAAAATCAGGTATCTTCGTTATTTCGACCCCGAATTATTATCTGAATAATGAATGCTATCAGCTGCATAATATGCAGATTCTATAAATCAGCGGATATGTCCATCGATATAGCTATTCTTACTAAAACGAATCTTTTTATATCATTATTGTTATTGAAATAGTGTTCTTGGCTTCAGCAGTAATGTGTCCGCCTCTATGTAATCCTCTCTCTTTTCAATCGTCTATAGAACGAAGCCATCATCTAAACGCAAAAAAGCCCCAGTTGTTCGACTGAGGCTCAATAGCATTGGAATAAAACGATATTTTTGAATAAACAAACAAGATTCGTTATCTCTCCGCCAGATACGAAAAAACCCCAGCATGACTGCTGAGGTCTTCAAATCAGTGGCGGAGCGGACGGGACTCGAACCCGCGACCCCCGGCGTGACAGGCCGCTGGTTTTAAAAAGAAAGACTAACCCACTGAACGACCGCGCCACTTTCGCTAAACGCTAAAA
>NZ_JCARSY010000059.1:0-10973 GCF_059641415.1 Vibrio rubrogenes | reverse complement strand
AGGATCGTGCAATTGATCTGTCGATTAATGCCTTAACTGATCGGCATTACCTCACTCACCCTCTCTTCCTTCATCAAACTGCAACGCCAATGGCTGGAAAAGTAAAAGGATGATGCTGAGTTTGGGACGCAATCACTTTCCTCGGTTTCATTAGCATTTTCGAAAGCGCCCCAGGTACTTTTTCAAGGCCGAAAAAGTACCCCAAAAGGCCTAGGTTTAAGTTCAGCGCACATAATCAGGGTCGGATTGATTCGCATCCTGCTCAAGCAATCCTGAAAATTCATCCTTGAATTTTCCCCCTGAGCTCATCGATCAATTTGGCTTCGCTTTAAAGAGATTTCACTCTATTCAAATTAACCACTCAACCAAGAAAATCATTCAAGGATGAATGGTTAAGCAGAATCTATCCGCGCTAAACAAACTCGTTCAACCACTGCTTTTAACTGCAACACTCTCCCTTCGAGATAAGCCAGCTCTTCTTCGGTAATTTCATAATGCTCGGAATAACGGGCTTCGATATAGGCCCGTTGCAAACGGCGGAAGCTGCGACGGTGGAATTTATTGTCGAGCGGGAAAATCGTTTTAAACTCAGGCTCGATTTGCGCGCACAGCTTACTCAGCTTTTCGATATTGTGGGATTTGGGTAAGTAGTTGGTGCATGTGAGTAACACACAAGCAAAGAATCTTTCTGTGGTCTGATGCAGGAGAAAAGCAGCTTCCGTAATCCAATTTTTAGCTGCTGTTTCTTGATAAATAATAAAAAACTGAGATGCACTTTTAAGCCATTTCTCATAATGCTTTCGGGCTATTTCCCGCAATTCTTCCTCCGTCAAATCACCCGGTTCCATCAGCGGCTTTGGTGTTGCGGCAAACAGTTCAATCCCCTCTTCGCGGATATCCTTAAAGAAATAATGCCCCTGCTGCAATCGTTCATTTACTTCCTGCAAATCATGAACAATCAAACCCAACGGCGCGGATTTCACTTTGCGATCAATTTGCTCTTCTGCCCGCTGCCAGACCACATAATCCTCCACCAAGGCAGCTTTGTTGACGATCACCAGAATATCGTAATCGCTGATGTAACCATTGACCGGATCGCTGACCCAATTGCCTTTAGCGTGGCTGCCGAACAGAATAATTTTCAGGATACGAAATTCACTTTTACTCCCCGTTTTGCCCTCAAGATAGTCTTCCAGCGTATCGCGCAAAATGGTCGAGATCGTGGCAAGCTCTTGCTGTTTGAATTCAGGCAGGTGGTCGAGGGAGGTTTTCATAATCGCGCTTCGCTTTGGTGGATAACATGGCTCTAGCATAAAAGAAGCGTTCAGCAAAAAACACTGTTTATCATAGTTTTAGCATGATTGAAGGGTAAAATGCGACGCGGTTCTTTTTTATTTCTGTCCCCGATGGTTGTCTCAGGTTTCGGCTTCGAGGCATCGCACACGATGATGCTTATGTGGCCGAACGCATGGTGTATTCGGGATGTCCCGTATGTTCATCGCGCTGTTCACTCACCACATGAAAACCTTGCGATACATAGAACCGATAGCTGGCCTGATTTTCTTTGTACACTTCACTTTCTTATAATTAATATCTATTGCTAGTTGAGGAGGCTAACGCCCAGCACAGCGGCTGGCAAAGCTAGCACGCAATTGCGCAGCAATTTGAGTGACAGGTTTTACAGTCCGTTGCTGCTGCTTGTTAGGGCTTGACATGTATATATATCCAGCTATATTGGTACCTATTATAGGTTTCGTAAAGGAAACTCAGAATGAGTACCGAAATTAGCATTAAAGAAGCAGCAGAACAACTAAATATTAGCGAGCAGCGAATTCGCACCCTTTGTAGAACTAATGAACTCAAGGCAAAAAAGCTAGGTGGCTCATGGGTAATTGATGCCTCTAGCTTAAGAAACTATGGCCTCAAAACTGCTCACAAAGTAGCTGAAGATCATCCTGTTTATAAAGTTGACAACAAAAAACCCATAGCATTGAGCTTTTTCTCTGGAGCAATGGGGCTTGACCTAGGAATAGAAAAGGCTGGTTTTGACGTCCGTCTTGCCTGTGAAATTGATAAATTTTGCAGGCAAACAATTGCTCTGAATAAACCTAATGCGGCTTTGCTAACCGACATAAATGAATATTCTAGCTCAGATATAAGACAGGCCGCAGGATTATCAGATGACGATGATATAGATTTGATTATGGGCGGCCCTCCATGCCAAGCATTTAGCACCGCAGGAAAGCGAAAAGGCTTCAATGACGACAGAGGGAATGTTTTTTTAAAATATTTAGAGCTATGCCTTGAACTGAAACCGAAATATTTTGTAATTGAAAATGTTAGAGGACTTTTATCTTGTCCTATGGATCATAGGCCGCACGATCAAAGAGGCCCTGAATTTCCTGATTTGAAAGAGGACGAGCTAAAAGGTGGGGCGCTAAATTTTATAATTAATAGGCTCGAAAAATCCGGATACGGATTTTCTTTTAATTTATATAACTCTGCTAATTTTGGAACACCACAAATTAGAGAGCGCGTTATTATTATTTGCTCTAGGGATGGCAGAAAACCTCCTTTTTTAATACCAACGCATTCAGAAGATGGATCGTTTGGACTACCGAAGTGGAGAACATTAAAGTCGTGTATTAAGAATATTGATAGCCACAATCATCTTAATTTTCCAGAAAAGAGGTTGAAATACTATCGCCTCTTAAAGCCTGGTCAAAACTGGAAAGATCTACCAATAGAACTGCAAAAAGAAGCTATGGGAAAATCATTTTATTCGGGTGGAGGAAAAACAGGATTTTTAAGACGGCTAGCATGGGACAAGCCGTCACCAACTCTAGTTACTCATCCAGCAATGCCTGCAACTGATCTAGCCCATCCAATAGAAGATAGGCCGATATCTGTTGAGGAATACAAACGAATACAAGAGTTTCCAGATGACTGGGAACTAGCTGGCCCAATAATTCAGCAGTATAAACAGGTTGGTAATGCAGTTCCTCTAGGCATGGGACTTGCCGTTGGGAGTTTAATATTAAATTTGATCAATCAGGCTGAAGTGGTCTCAATTGAAGGTTTCAAATATTCTAGATATAAAAACACCAGTGATACTGAATGGAGAAGTAACTTCAATAAACAACTAGAAAAATTTCAGAACAAATCAGAGCAGAAGGAACTGATGTTTGGGTAGCGATATATTTATCGCAATTAATATAACCATAAGCCTAAAGATTGGTGCATTTATCAATCTTTAGGCTTTAACGTTGGATGAGGAAATTCTCCTATCTTAGACCCTGTATTTGTTTTCGAGTTATTTCTCCCACTTGCTGGGCGATAGCCAACACCTCTTCATAAAATCCATTACCTCCTAGGGTATCCCAGTATTCCTTACCAATTAATACACAAGGATCTGCATTGAAGTTAAATATTCTCATAGGCGGACTCCAAGCATAATCTTGCTTAAAATTGCCATATGGATTGTAGTAGAGACCGTAGTACACATTTGCACTTGGGTCGGCAAGTTTTAATTTAAGCAAGTCACGTTTTGCTTCTGCAGTTTGATCAATATTTGGCTTAACGGTCTTTATGCTCATGTAGTTATTTATGCCATCCTTTTGCCACCAGAGATCAGAAATAACTCTAAGTTGTTGAGTTCCATGCACTCCTCTAACTGCAGACAATTCAGATACATCGATATTCCAGTTTACTGGTCGCTGTGCTCTACTGTTTCGGAGGCCAGAAATATGCTCTTCAATTGCATTGATTTGGTCTATCGGAAGAGTAATGAGCGTTTCTTTTTGTGTTTCCGCAAGCTGAGCTCCGCCATTAATCGCTGCGGCCCTTGAAATCTGTTCAATCACTCTTTGTCCGAAAGATGTACTAAACGAGCGCTCAAAACGACTCCAAAATAAGGCTTGTTCAGAGAGCAGAGCGGCATGAAAAGGTCTATGAGTGTCTTCATGTTGTATTCTGCCAATCGTATTCTGTACGCACGCCAAAAATTCATCAGCGATAAAATTTGCAACATTTTGATGCATCTAAATATTTCCTTTATCTAATAGCTATTTTTATAGCTTAGGTAAGACTCATAAACTAGAGCCCTAACAGTTTATTATACAGAACCACTCTATAGGAATACTTCTGTATAACTTACTGACAGTCGATGAATTTCTGTCCTAATCGCATGAAAATACAGACAAAATCCCAGAAAAAAATATCACTACGTCAGAAATCACTGCACAACGTTGTCTAATGTGCTCACAAATAATTGACTAACGCTTCCTCCACTATACACATCTCGGATAAATGCTATTTGTTCGCGAATAAGCACTTAAACACACTAAATAGCATTGAATAAGTTATAGAAAATCGCCAGAAAAAATTGACACAAACATGACATTTTTTGATGCCGGTAGGTTTTGTACAAAATTTCAGCGTTTTGATCATCAGGGAAAGTAATGCTGCTGCGGTGTGATATGCGATGATTTTACTGAGTTCAGAGACTCATTGGCTTTCAAAAGAGTTTCACCCAATTCAAATCAACCACCAAACAAAGAAAACCATTCACGGAAGAATGGTTAGGCTTTTCCGGGCAGGACGCCCGTAAAAGCTGATTCTGGAAAGCGCACATCTAAGCCCAACAAGAAAAGATTTTCTGGTTCGTCTTTCATCTCTGAAAGATGAACTGGCGCACTGAGTAACAATGTCTCTGAAATTGAGGAACGTAATTGTGCGTCAAATTTGGGGGCCCAAGGCTGGAAATTAAAAAGACCGAATCAGTCCTTAAAGCATGGCAAGCCTTGCGACATTCGCCATTGTTTAACAATCTCAACAATACGCTCCGGTGTGGCATCTGCCGGATCATCTGGATAGTAAATCAGGTCTGAACCATCAGGGTGTTCGGTAACAGCAATGAAATTTTCCAATAGTTCATCCTGATAAGCATCTGAGCCTTGAGCCTCAATGATTTCATTAATCAATCCAATAAAATCATCTTCTGTGTACTGTTCAATGCTTGACTGTAGTTCCATTATTTAACCTTTCTTATGTATCTCTATATAATTTCTCGGGGTTGTGACTCGAATATTATCAACATCATAGACGGCACCGGCGCACCTAACTCTTTTTCGGCTGCTTCCAACCACTGGCCGATGATATCTTCACCGTATCCGATAAAGGTTTCACCCAATTCAAACCAACCACCAAACAAAGAAAACCATTCAAGGATGAATGGTTAGGCTTTTCCGGGCAGGACGCCCGTAAAATCCGGTTCTGGAACGCGCACACCTAAGCCCAACAAGAAAAGATTTTCTGGTTCGTCTTTCATCTCTGAAAGATGAACTGGCGCACTGAGTAACAATGTCTCTGAAATTGAGGAACGTAATTGTGCGTCACATTTCGATGCCCAAGGCTGGAAATTAAAAAGACCGAATCAGTCCTTAAAGCATGGCAAGCCTTGTTCGGCATACCATCGTTTTAACTCCTGAATCACGGCTTCAGGGCTGTCATTTATCCCACACGTTGACGGATGGAAGATTAAAGCATTTCCCTTTGGATGATTTACAACTTCAGTAAAATGTTTTGCAAGCGTAGAAATATAATCATCAAACTCATCATCTGGAAGAGCATTGGTATCAGTATCCTCATAAAATTCCTGAAGAAAACGGAAAAACTCACTTTCCGTGTAATCAGTAAGTTTACTTTTCAAATTCAACATCTTTGTTATTCCTTATGAATACGGATATGGTTTTTAGGCGTATTAACTCTCATATTATCAACATCATATACAGCCCCGCCATGCTGTATTTCTTCAACATGGTGAATCTCAAATCGATCTCGCCTTCCGACAGTTTCTTCCGGTATTACAAACGGTGAGCCCCCTCGTTTGATAATTCTCTGATTCGCTCTGCTAAATTGAGACATCAAATTTGTATCTTCACTTACAGCTTTCCAGAACGCTTTCCGGAACCCATCAAAACTACTAAACTCTCGGCCTCTGAGCTGATCCGCAATTTGCGACGGCACCGGCGAGCCTAACTCTTTTCCGGCTGCTTCTAACCACTGGCCGATGATATCTTCACCGTTGCCGGTCACGACACCTGACTCGTTGCGAGCGCTTTCTTTATACACCACATACAGCGGTGGTAATCCGGTCTCTGCCGGAAAAGTCAGAATATAGTCTTGTAAATTCGCATCAGCAATTGGCGTGATGTAGGTGTTGTCAAATTCTTGCCCTTGATCCGCTTGCGGATGGATCCAGATATCGTACTTTTCCATCTCCGGGATAGGATTAACCAGAATCGGTTTACCGCCAAAATCACCGCTAATCGGCACCCATTCAATAGTGACATCCGGCCCCAACTCGACGACAAATTTATCACCGACCCGTTTTACTTCACGCTTAGGGATATCCGTCCCATTGACGTGATAGCCGTAAATCCGATTATCAGCATTGAACCCTAAGCGGATATTAGTTTCAACCGTGTCTTTATTGCGCATATCGGCTGCACTGTAGAGCGTACTGTCCGCTAATTTGTTCGGCACAAATGCAGCCAGAATGCCAGCTCGCCCGATAATTTTAATCGCCATTCCCGGCAGTTCAGCCAATGCTACACCACCAATACGCGTCAAAAAAGCTTCTTCAGAAGAAGCACTAATTCCCTGCCCGACGGCAAGTGTATAAGCCGCATAATCCCCCAGCGCAGAAAGCGGCTCTCTTTGTGTACCGATATCACACATGCCGTTCGGCACCAGCGCAGATTTGGCGAAACGGGAGGGTTTGACGGGCGGTTTGTTAAATGCGTTCTGCCATGCGGATGAAGGCAGTTGAATTTTATCCAGCTCCCGTAACCGCTCCTGACGCTGCTTGTTCAGACGTTCTGCTAAAGTGAGTTTCACAGTTTTTCGTTCGACATAAGGCTCGGTAGAAACAGAGGCATTCACACTGCCGGAATAAGTTGAACCGATGCCATAATTGACCCATTCAACTCTGGCGGTATAAGCCTTGTTAGCCAGCAAATCGAGATGAGACTCAACCGCAGGATTGACTCGCCAGTATAAATTGCCCCATTCATCCCGATCCCGGATCAGCAACGGAATCGATGGCACATCCGTCAGTAACACTTGATGACCGTAGTGAAGTTGTTCAAGAAAATCTGCAAAGCGCATTCCAGCAGGCATGACAGATTTGATATCAGATTCGTGCAGGGATGAAAAATCCCCCTCAACTTGAGAAAATTCATAACTCATCAGGTTGTAGATTTGAGTGGTTTGATAGTTCATTGACGTTGTTGACTGAGCCGTGATTGTTTTATCGATGGATGCTTACTGATAATCTTATATTCATATGAATTAATAATTATACTCAAATGGATTTATAAAACATGTTTAAATTTGGGGTTTTGATGGGGAGTGGTTATTTTTGGAATGGGGGTAACAGGGAGGCTCGCTTGAGGTGATTAAATTGTGGTTTGGTGTGTTCAATAGTAAATCTGTTTGTTTGGTGCGCAATGCTTTTCTTCGATCTCATTGGCATTTTCGAAAGCGCCCCAGTTACTTTTGATAGATGTCAATGTATGGTCCGCCCCGTTTTTGCAACTATAATTTTAACGGGGATGGTTTGCGCTAATGTATTCGGAGTCTCTCTTGGATGCTCCCGCATTCCAGCTCCACGATGATATCTGCGCCAGATAATCCTTACAAAAGGATAAGCATGCTAAGTGCTATTGACATCGTCAGGTTTTCTATCTGGCCGATTGACCGTTGTCGTCATCATTATCATTGCAAATTTGGTTCGTTATTGAGTTGATTAAGAAACAAGCATCCTGGCGTTGAACGCTTGATGTGTATTCATCACCGCCCACGCGATCCTCGCCAGTTTGTTTGCCAGTGCGACTATCACAACATTAAAAGGTTTGGTCGCTCTCAGTTTCGTGAGCCATGATTCAAAGCATTTCCCCGTCGTTTCCGGTTTGGACAAAATTGAGCGGGCACAATGAATAAACAGTGTTCTGAGCCGTTTGTTCCCTCGTTTACTAATCCCTAAGAGCGTGTTTTTCCCACCAGTTGAATATTGTCGCGGAACAAGTCCTATCCACGCTGCCATATCCCGACCACACTTAAAATGACTCGGAGAGGCTATCGCCGCCAGACAAGTGCTTGCTGTGATATGAGCAATTCCCGGTATGGTCATCAGTAACTCGCCAACTTCATTTTCAGCCGTCATCTGAATTAACTTTGTCTCTTGCCTTTGAATACGCTCACTCAAATACAGGTAATGTTCATGAAGCTCTTTCAGTTCAAGAATCAATAAATGAGGGAGGGATTCATGTTGCTCAGCCAGCCATTGAAATAACTTTTTCATAGTTGCGTGACCTTTAGGAAGACTGAGTCCAAATTCAACAAGAATCGCGCCTATCCTGAGCATCGTCGCTGTACGCTCTTTGAGGTAAGCATCTCTGGCTCGGAGAATGACACTTATCACCTGAGCATTTTCCGATTTTATTGCGACAAAACGCATTGAGGGACGGGAGGCCGCTTCAGCAATCGCCGATGCATCAATGTAATCATTTTTATTTGATTTGATATAGGGTTTTACATACTGAGGCGGGATGAGTTTTACTTCATGTCCATAGCTTTTACATTTTCGAGCCAACCAGTGAGCGCCACCACAGGATTCAAATGCAATTGTTGTTGTCGGTAAATCAGATAAAAATAGCAGCAATTTTGCACGATTTAATTTTTTACGAAGCACTTCATGTCCATGTCGGTCATGTCCGACACAATGGAATGTGCGTTTGCCTAGATCGATGCCGAGAATATGTATATTACTCATCATGGTACACCTCAGTTGTCAGGGTTACTCTCAAGCATAGTCATAGATGTTGCTTGGGAGTGAGGTTGGGCGGACCATATTATTAAAGTAACCAAAAGCATCTTTTTTGAGTTCAGCGCATGTAATCAGGGTCGGATTGATTCGCATCCTGCTCAAGCAATCCTGAAAAATCGTCCATGATTTTTCACCCTGAGTTCAGTGACCAAATTAACTTTTTAAGAATGTTTCACTCCATTCAAATCAACCACCCACCGAAGAAAACCATTCAAGGAAGAATGGTTAGGCTTTTCCGGGCAGGACGCCCGTAAAAGCCGGTTCTGAAAAGCGTGTGACCAAGCCCAACAAAAAAGATGTTCTGGTTACTCTTGCATCTCTGCAAGAGTAACTGGCGCACTGGGCACGAATGTCACTGAAACCGCAGAAAGAAATTGTGCGTCAAATTTGGGAGCCCAAAACTGGAAATGAAAAGACCGAATCAGTCCTTAAAGCATGGCAAGCCTTGCGACATCCGCCATTGTTTAACAATCTCAACAATACGCTCCGGTGTGGCATCTGCCGGATCATCTGGATAGTAAATCAGGTCTGAACCATCAGGGTGTTCTGTTAACTTACAAAACATCCTTACCATCTTTGTATGAGTTTCTTCATTTTCTGCTTTTACGGAAATGATATCCTGAACCAATTTCAGAAATTCACTTTCCGTATATTCTTCAATGCCCATTGTATAATTTATCTCTTGTTTGAATGGATTCGAATATGATTTTTTGGTGTTGTAATTGTCATATTATCAACATCATACACCGATCCACCATGCTGAATTTCTTCAACGTGGTGAATTTCATATTTCTCTCTACCACCGACTTGCTCTCTAAAACGAGGAAACGGAGCAAACCCGTTTCGAATCAGTTCTTGATTTCCTTCATTAAACTGTGATGAAAGAACTTCATCCCTACTTACAGCTTTCCAAAACGCTTTCCGGAACCCATCAAAACTACTAAACTCTCGGCCTCTAAGCTGATCCGCAATTTGCGACGGCACCGGAGAACCTAATTCTTTTCCGGCAGCTTCTAACCACTGGCCGGTGATATCTTCACCGTTGCCGGTCACGACACCTGACTCGTTGCGAGGGCTTTCTTTATACACCACATACAGCGGTGGTAGCCCAGTCTCTGCCGGAAAGGTCAGAATATAGTCTTGCAGCTCCGCATCAGCAATTGGCGTGATGTAGGTGTTGTCAAATTCTTGCCCTTGATCCGCTTGCGGATGGATCCAGATATCGAACTTTTCCATCTCCGGGATGGGATTAACCAGAATCGGTTTACCGCCAAAATCGCCGCTAATCGGCACCCATTCAATGGTGATATCCGGCTCTAACTCAACAGCAAACCGCTCACCAACCTGTTTTACCTCACGCTTAGGGATATCCGTCCCATTGACGTGATAGCCGTAAATCCGATTATCAGCATTGAACCCTAAGCGGATATTGGTTTCAACCGTGGTTTTATTGCGCATATCGGCTGCACTGTAGAGCGTACTGTCCGCTAATTTGTTCGGCACAAATGCAGCCAACATTCCGGCTCTCCCGACGATTTTCAGCGCCAGTCCCGGCAATTCTGCCAGCGCTGCGCCGCCAATACGCGTTAAAAAGGCTTCTCCAGATGCTGCGCTGATCCCCTGCCCGACGGCCAGTGTATAAGATGCATAATCCCCCAGCGCAGAAAGCGACTCTCTTTGTGTACCGATATCACACGTACCGCTCGGCACCAGTGCAGATTTGGCGAAACGGGAGGGTTTGACGGGCGGCTTGTTAAATACATTCTGCCATGCAGATGAAGGCAGTGGTATTTTATCCAGCTCACGTAATCGTTCCTGACGCTGCCTGACCAGCCGCTCTTCTAAAGTGAGTTTCACAGTTTTTCGTTCGACATAAGGCTCAGTAGAAACAGAGGCATTCACACTGCCGGAATAAGTTGAACCAATGCCATGATTGACCCATTCAACTCTAGCGGTATAAGCCTTGAAGGCTAATGAATCGAGATGAGGCTCAACCGCAGGATTCACTCGCCAATATTGATTGCCCCATTCATCCCGATCCCGGATCAGCAACGGAATCGATGGTACATCCGTCAGTAACACC
>NZ_JCARSY010000058.1:0-11557 GCF_059641415.1 Vibrio rubrogenes | reverse complement strand
TATCAGGGGTCTGCGCAGCCTGCTTTTCGAATAACTGGTGCAGACACGCTTGCTCAGGATATGGCATGGCGGTCTGGTTAAAAGAGTCGAGCACTAAATGACGCTCTTCATTAGACAGAACACTGAAGCGCCCCGGATAAGTCACGTCAGATTGGGGAGAGACACATTCGGTCAGGAAAGATTCCAAACGCATCAAATGGCGCTGGATTTCATCTCTTCCATACAGGTCATGGTTGGCATTGAGATAAAGCGTTAATCCCTGCTGCGATCCACGGTCATAAAATGTAAACGACAAATCGTCAACCGGGCCAATTGCGGTATTGACCACCGTTGCAGATACATCGCCAAAAAACAGTTCATATTCAGAAGGGACAAAATTAAGTACGGTGCTATACCAGCATTCTTTCTCGGTGGTGAGCTTCGATTCTTGTCGCAGGTCATCACTATAATAGCGAGAGTGTCGTGATGTTTTACCAACATGCAGAGCGACCTGCTCTAACAGCTCATCAAATGTCATATCCGCATTAATATGAATACCTAGCGGCAAAATATTTACTGCGATGCCTGTGGTTCGGCGTAGCGTCCGCCCCATCCGTCCTCGGTGTGTAAAACCGAGCATCATCGATGATTCTCCGGTCATCAAATGTAAATAAACCGAAGTAAGTGCTGTAATGAGTGTTGCGAGAGTTGTTTTGTAACGCTCGGCTAATCCCAACAAGCGCTCATAAACATCAAGAGGAAGCTGATGCCGTTCACTAAGCACTTGAGAACACGCAGCACTTTGCCCAGCCAGAGAAACCGGCTGATACGCTTGTATCTGTGCCATATAATTCAGCCAGTACTCACGGTCACGTACAAAACCCGTTGAGTCGCGATAAGTGTTTTCAGCCTCAAGTAAGGCCTCTACCCCTAATAACTGACTCTCCGGAATCGTCTGACCGGCATGTAATGCTGAATATATTTCAGCAAAACGCGCGATAACCATCATGAAGCCATATCCGTCAGTGGTAATATGGTCAGCGCTACAGTAGAGATAATATTGTTCGGCGTGGACTTTTAACAAAGCAAAATCAAACAAGACCGTTCTTTCTCCGGCCGAGACAGGATGATCAAGTCGTTTTTCCATCCATGCCATCGCTAAAGCATCTGCGTCCGCTTCCTGAGACAAGTCAATAAACGGCAATTCCCAATCAAAAAAACACTCAACCGTTTGCTGTAATGTCTCTTCGTGGTAACCCGCTTGGGTATGAAATGTCTCAGCTTCTGTGACACCTTGTCTGACCGCCGTTTCCATCATTGCAGGGTCAACGTTCCCCGGCAGATCAAGATAGCCAGCCACTTTGAAGACTCGGGGACCGACATGATTGACAATATGTTGGGCGAACCAGATTCCTTTCTGTGGCGTCGAGAGTGGTAAAGGAGAAGACACATTTGACTGAGCGTGGAGAAGAGAACTTTGCTTACTTGCTTCGCGAATATTCGTATTCATATAGCACCAACCTTCATTTGTTATTTTTTTATTATTTGTATTTTACGCATAACATAAAGAGCACCTGACATGTGTAATATCAGACACTGAAACCTCATATATGCTATGATATGACGTAATCAAAAATGACAATCAATTAATGACAAATGTATTATTATTTGTATTTTTACCCTTGGATTTTTATATTTAAAATGAACTTAACCTGATAGTTGACATCTATAAACCAAATTACCTCATTCGTTCTCTTACAATCAAGTTATATTATCTTGACACTATATAGACATATTAAAAATTACAGCAACATTATGAAACAAAGGAAAATAACAAAATTATAAGTACAAAAATCAATTATAATCATTATCATATAATGACAAAAATATCAAAAAAACATTCAATCCTTTGGATATTCTGCTCAAAATTCAAACAACCCGTAAATAAATAGTGATATCTTTATATAATAAAATTCAAAAAAAATTTAGCTGAACGCAAATCACACTTACGGGGTATTTCTTACGTAAAAAATAAAATAATCATTAAAAAACATATAGATACAAATACACCCTCAATACGGTTAACGGATAGATACAGAAGAATCATACTTCGCTTAATGGTCGAACCAAAGCAAAAATAAGAGTTTAATCAAAAAAATTTAAATATTTTTAGAATAAAAATCCATTTTAGAACAAAAATCAACATATTAACTGGTTCAGTCTCAATTACCGCTATATCTTACATTTTATAATTCTCAACCTAAACAAAGACTATTTTTAAAAAACTTGATCACCTTCAAGAATAATTAGCAAATTTGCATGCATTTCATAGCAAGCACAACCGTCTAAATAGAAAACCATCAGACAGTCTGGTTACACCCTATTTAAGTACACTTCCACTCACGACATAAGATAAAAACCAGTAATGATAAAAATAACATTAAATAGACAAGGAACAGAGGTTTACTCAGTCGATAAATTTCTAATACATATCTATATTGTCAAGAAAATTAGTGTAAAAACTCAAATAAAGCAATTGAATGAAATTTATTTTATATGCTATTTCTTAAAAAATTCATAAAAGATACATATAAAACTAGCACACTGATACAAATAGGTATTATTAATTTCACTCTATTCAAATAACATCATTAAATAGGATAATCTGAAAATAAAAATTTGTTCCTTTAATAAAAGGCCTTAAAATCTATCCGCTTTGAACTTCTCTTACACGCCATGTTCTTGTTCTACCGATAAGCAGATCATAGTGAATATTCGCATTTGAGTAATATAAAACTCAAATCGCCCTCTAATATCGATTCCCCCCTCAGTCAGACATCACAACACGCATGAGTCTCAATAAAGAGACACCAATCACAAAGTCGGTAGACTGACGCTCCCGAAGGGGTCAAAACGACAACATAATTTTAAAATAAATTGGATCACGGACAAGACTATTGACCGAGATATACGGTATAAAGGGCTGAGTTAGGTCGCTGCATTTCCTTTCAGCTGGGAGGATGAGTGAAACATCCAAAAGAATGTGGCTCTACTGACAGGATGATTGCTGTTACACTAAGGAAATATTGGAAAAGTTGAACGATATTACCGTTGAAATAGTATATTATTAAAAGACTCCAGTGGTTATGGTGATGAATTTGGACCACAATTTAACAAAACAGATAGAAGAGATATGCGCAGCAAGAGGTGTCAGGTTGACTTCTCAACGCAAACGGGTCTTTGAGCTTATCTGTTCCAGTAGGAAAGCATCCAGTGCCTATGAACTGCTTGAAGCGCTACAGCAAAGCGAACCGCAGGCAAAACCACCGACCGTTTATCGGGCACTTGATTTTCTGATGGGGCAAGGCTTCATCCACCGTGTAGAGTCAACAAACAGCTACATTTCATGTTGCTCTTGTAATGCTCATAAACACTTTTCACATCTTTTAATCTGCAAACAATGTAGTGATGTGACCGAACTTCAGGATGAGACTTTGGTCTCATCACTGGAACATAATGCAGAGAAGCACGGATTTAAGATTACAAATCATGTCATTGAATCTCATGGTATTTGCCAAACGTGCTCCTCAGAAACAAAGAGAGAAACAGTAGAAGATTATGCGCGCTGAGTTTGTAAATCCGTTTTTAGCGTCTCTGATGAACGTTTTAAAAACAATGGCTTCACTTGAATTGAAACCTCAAAAACCAAGAGTCAAAAAAGATGAAATTGCCCGAGGTGATATTTCAGGTCTGATCGGTATGGTCGGAGATCAAACCCGAGGGTCGATGTCGATTACTTTCGATGAGAGCCTTGCATTGGAAATCATGCAAAACATGTTGGGCGAACGCCCGAACGGCTTGAATGAAGAAGTGACCGATATGGTGGGTGAAATCACCAATATGGTGACCGGCGGAGCCAAAAGAATACTTGCTGAAAGTGGCTTTGATTTCAATATGGCAACACCAGTTGTCGTGTCTGGCCGTGGTCATACAATTCGCCACAAGTGCGAAGGTGCGATCATTATCATGCCTTTCACCTCAACATGGGGAAATGCATTTATCGAGATCTGCTTCGAGTAAGTCGCTTTTCGGTTTGTATTGATATAAAAAACAGGAGATGGCATTGCCATCCCCTGTTTGTTTTTGCGTCACGCTAAATATTTAGTCTTAACGTAGTGCTTTATACGCATTAATCAGGCCGTTGGTTGAACTGTCATGAGATGTCACCGGCTCATCACTTTCCAGCTCAGGCAAAATTGCATTTGCCAACTGTTTACCCAACTCGACGCCCCACTGATCGAAAGTGAAGATGTTCCAGATTGCGCCCTGTGTGAAGATCTTATGTTCATAGATCGCGATCAACTGACCAAGCACCCGCGGTGTGATTTGCTTCACCAGAATTGAGTTGGTCGGACGGTTTCCTTCAAACACTTTAAACGGGACGAGTTCAGCAACTTCCTCTGCTGTTTTACCAGCAGCAATAAACTCAGCTTCCACTTGTTCTTTGGTTTTACCAAACGCTAAAGCTTCTGTCTGTGCAAAGAAGTTAGACAACAGTTTCGGATGATGATCCGATGTCGGATTATGTGAAATCGCAGGTGCAATAAAGTCACAAGGAATCATTTTTGTGCCTTGGTGAATCAGCTGATAGAAGGCATGTTGACCATTGGTACCCGGTTCACCCCAGATAATCGGCCCGGTTTGGTAATCAACAGGCAGACCATTACGGTCAACATATTTACCATTCGATTCCATATTTCCTTGCTGGAAATAAGCCGCAAAACGGTGCATATATTGATCATAAGGAAGGATCGCTTCTGACTCCGCACCATAGAAGTTGTTGTACCAAATACCGATCAGAGCCAACAATACCGGAATATTTTGCTCAAATGGTGTTTCAACAAATGCCTGATCGACCTCATGGGCGCCGGAGAGCAACTCAACAAAGTTATCAAAACCGATCCCCAAGATGATTGACAGGCCGATTGCAGACCATAAAGAATAACGGCCACCAACCCAGTTCCAGAATTCAAACATGTTGTCGGTATCAATACCAAAGGCAGAAACTGCTTCAGCATTGGTTGAAAGTGCTGCAAAATGTTTTGCGACTTGCGATTCATCTTTTGCTTCAGCAAGAAACCAATCGCGAGCGGTGTGCGCATTGGTCATTGTTTCCTGCGTGGTAAATGTTTTGGACGCGACGAGAAATAACGTTGTTTCCGGATTAACCTGCTTGAGCACTTCTGCAATATGTGTTCCATCCACATTAGAAACAAAGTGCATATTAAGGTGATTTTTATACGGCTTGAGTGCTTCGGTAACCATATATGGCCCTAAATCAGAACCACCGATACCGATGTTCACAACATCAGTGATCGCTTTGCCGGTATATCCTTTCCACTCACCGGAAATAATCCGTTCAGAGAAGAGCTTCATTTTCTCCAGCACAGCATTCACCGCTGGCATCACGTCTTCACCATCTGAATAAATCGGTGTATTAGAACGATTCCGCAACGCGACATGCAAAACAGACCGATCTTCCGTCCGGTTAATTTTTTCACCACTGAACATCGCTTCAATTGCGCTTTTCAGGTCAGTTTCTTCTGCCAGCGCCAATAAGAGTTTCAGAGTCTCTTCATTGATGAGGTTTTTAGAATAATCGACCAGAATATCATCGCCAAAACGTAGAGAGAACGTTTCAAAGCGCTGACTGTCTTGGCTGAAAAGTGTTTTTAAGTCAACACCTTTCATCGATTCAAAATGAGCAGACAGTGCTTTCCAAGCCGGTGTTTCTGTTGGGTTGATATTTTTTAGCATGGTATCTATCCCGAATTTAATAGGTCCTATTCTGCCGAGCAACATGAGTGATCGTTACAGAATTCCAAAGACAAAAAAACAAACCAATTGCAGCATGCGTACCAATACACCTAACAAGGTCACAGCTATATTTCGATTTGTATCCGATTCGCTGATTATACTTAATTTTCAGAGCGAAATTATGTTTTAGCTCAAATCCAACGAGTCAATTTTTATTTCCATTGGTCTAAAAACTGATTGTACGGTAACTAGAAACACTCCACTATACAGACACGAGTGAAATTAACAATCGTTCTAATAGGTGCTTACAATGTGGTCACAAACCATCATCTATCTTCAGGAGAAACCACGCGGATTTCACCTGATTACAGACGAAGTTGTCAAACAACTCCCTCAGATTCAGTCTGTTTCCGTCGGGCTGCTCCATTTGTTTATTCAGCATACATCTGCCAGTTTAAGTATTAATGAAAATGCAGATCCGACGGTTCGGGACGATATGGAGGCCCACTTTAATCGCAGCATTCCGGAAAGAGCACCATACTATCGGCATACCTATGAAGGTGATGACGATATGCCAGCTCATATAAAATCGTCCACCCTCGGGGCAAGTCTGACGATCCCGATTACTCAAGGAGAACTGGCAATGGGAACCTGGCAGGGAATCTATCTGGGAGAGCATAGAAATCATGGCGGACAACGAAAGGTCGTGGCAACAATTTCAGGTGAATAACCACTGCTTTTTTATGCGGGTAATCAGTTGATGAGTGAAATCATCACTCATCATCAAAATCAAATGCAGGCCCTGCGTAATTATCAAAGCGGGAGTATTGACCTTGGAAGGTTAAGCGCACCGACCCGATCGGACCATTCCGCTGCTTACCGAGAATAATTTCAGCGGTCCCTTTCATGGCACTATCCGGATGATAGACTTCATCACGGTAGATAAACATAATTAAGTCCGCATCCTGCTCGATAGAGCCTGATTCCCGCAGATCCGAGTTGACCGGCCGTTTGTCCGCCCGTTGTTCCAGAGAACGGTTTAACTGGGAAAGCGCGACCACCGGAACATTTAACTCTTTCGCCAGCGCTTTCAGAGAGCGCGATATTTCTGCAATTTCCAGTGTCCGGTTATCGGACATTGCCGGAACCCGCATCAATTGCAGGTAGTCCACCATGATGAGTGATAACCCACCGTGCTCCCGGGCAACCCGGCGCGCCCGAGAACGAAGTTCCGTGGGAGTCAGACCTGAACTGTCATCGATAAACATATTCTTCTTTTCCATAAGAATCCCCATGGTAGAAGAAATTCTGGCCCAATCCTCATCATCCAGATTACCGGTTCGGATTTTAGTCTGATCGACACGAGATAAAGATGCCAACATCCGCATCATGATCTGCTCGGAAGGCATCTCCAGAGAAAATATCAGTACCGGTTTATCTTGCTCCATTGCAGCATTTTCACATAAGTTCATCGCGAAGGTTGTTTTCCCCATCGATGGACGCGCAGCGACAATGATTAAATCTGAAGGCTGTAATCCTGCAGTTTTCTTATTTAAATCAGTAAAGCCGGTATTAACCCCGGTGACACCATCCTGAGGACTTTTGTACAAAATTTCGATTCTCTCCAACGTTTTCTCCAGAATCGAATCGACATTTTGTGGTCCTTCATTTTCATTGGTTCGGGACTCAGCAATTGCAAAGACTTTACTTTCAGCAAAGTCCAACAGGTCTTCTGAACTGCGCCCTTGCGGATCATAACCGGCATCAGCGATCTCATTGGCGACACCAATCAGATTACGCACTAAAGCTCGTTCAGCAACAATATCAGCGTATGCATTGATATTCGCGGCACTTGGTGTGTTTTTAGCAAGATCGGTCAGATAGGCAAATCCACCGACATCATCCAGTTGTTCTCGTTGTTCAAGATATTCGGAGAGTGTAATCAGATCGAGAGGTTTCCCACCTTCCAGAATCGATTTAATCCCATCGAAAATCAAACGATGTGGACGACTGAAAAAATCACTGGTCACCACTCGTTCGGCCACAGTGTCCCACCGCTCATTATCCAGCAGTAATCCTCCCAGAACGGATTGCTCCGCTTCTAGCGAATGGGGAGGCATTTTAATGCCTTCAACTTGTGCGTCAGTTTGCTTACGATTTCTGTTTTCAAACTTGGAATTAACCATGACTTTTCTCAATACCACGACAAAGTGTGCCCATTATAACGAGAATATCGTATTTGTAATTATCTCATGCAGAATTAACCCAGAACTGACTATTGACTGGGCAATTCACTCTAGTATTGTCTTCAGCTTAATAGTCAGTCTTTAGAGGTCTCGTGTGTTTAGGTGTTGGCTGATGCCCTTCAGTCTTTGTATTATCGGTGCAGTTCATGCAGAAGAAGAATCAACAGAGCAAGACATGCCTTCTCCGCTTCAGGGTCAGGTCGAGCTCGGTTACCAAAGGCATACCGGTAATACGAATACAGAATCGCTCAATGTAAATATATTGGCTGAATACATAGAAGGAAGACATCGAACGACTGGCAAATGGGAATTTTACCGACTGGATAAATATGGCGGTGAATACAAGAGAAAATCAACTTACACGCTACAGTCCGACTACAAAGTCAGTCCGAAAGGCTATGTGTATGGTAGTTTCAATGGGATTGATTCCAAATATAGCGCCTATTTTAAGGACTATACATTCTCGGCAGGTTACGGTTATCAATTAACACATACCGATGTGCTAACCATCGAGCTTGAAGTGGGTCCGGGTTATCGATATCAAAAACCTAATCTCGATGAGCTCGACGATGATGATCTAATTTTTCCTGAAACAGTGAGAGAACCCATTGCACGGGGAAATGCCAGAGTCGATTGGAGTCTGACAAAAACAGTGACGCTGGGCAGCGATATCACCGTTGTCTCCGGGGATAGTAACACACTGATGACCACCAATATCAATCTGACCAATGATATCACCCAGAACCTTGCTTTAAAGCTGGATTACTCTCGTTCATATCACTCACGCGTTCCTAATGGCCTCAAAAAAGCAGATAGTGCAACATCAATCAATGTTGTCTACCATTTCTGAACGCTAAAGCAGTGTTATCCCGTTATTGAAAACATAAAAAAACACCAGCCTAAGCTGGTGTTTTCAATACTGGATCGGCTGGGAAATTATTCAGCAACAACCTGTAGTTTAACTTCTGCAAACACTTCAGAATGAAGTTGGATGCTGATGTCATACTCACCAACGTTGCGTAGAGCACCTTCAGGAAGACGAACTTCACTTTTGCTCACTTGAACACCAGCAGCAGTCACTGCATCAGCAATATCGCGAGTACCGATAGAACCGAACAGTTTACCTTCTTCGCCAGCTTTTGATGCAATCACAACCGCTTCCAGAGCGTTTACTTTGTCAGCGCGAGATTGTGCAGCAGCCAGTTGCTCAGCAACTTGAGCTTCTAATTCGGCACGACGGTGCTCAAACATCTCAACGTTTGCTTTAGTTGCCATAACTGCTTTACCTTGAGGGATAAGAAAGTTACGAGCATAACCAGATTTCACGTTGACTGTATCACCAAGACCACCTAGGTTACCGATTTTATCAAGTAGAATAACTTGCATTGTTTAATCCTCTTTCTTAATAAACGGTGCCGATTACTGATGTTTGTCAGTGTATGGCAATAGAGCTAGGTAGCGAGCACGCTTAATAGCACGAGCTAGCTGACGCTGATATTTAGCGCTAGTACCAGTGATACGGCTTGGTACAATTTTACCAGCTTCAGTAATATAGTTTTTAAGAGTTGCTACATCTTTGTAATCAATCTCTTGGACGCCTTCTGCAGTAAAACGACAGAATTTACGACGACGGAAGAAACGAGCCATGGGCTATCTCCTGATCTAAATTTGAGTAATCTCTTGAGCATGAAGCACCAATTTACCGACACCATTTCGGTCAGTCTGATAAGTCACGAAACCACTTACCTTGATGCTGCTGCCCTGTACTAAGTTGTGAGTGAAAGACTGTGATCGCTGACCACTAACCACGACGGGCATTCGACAATAAACCTGTCTGGGTAAATCCGCTTCAACAGCAACCGAACGATGTTCTAACCAAAAACGACAATGTTCGATACCTGACGGACTCTGGCTTCGAATGGGATGCTTGACAATCGTACCGCTAAGTTCCATCCGATTGGTCATAGAATCAATTACTCAGCAACGTCTGCACTGTTTTCTTCTGATTTCACTTCTTCACGCTTAGAACGCTCTTCACGAGCTTTCAGCATGATTGATGGTTCAGTCACAGCAGACTTAGTACGCATAATCATGTTACGCAGAACTGCATCGTTAAAACGGAAAGCAGTTTCCAGTTCATCAACAACTGACTGCTCAGCTTCTACATTCATCAGAACATAGTGAGCTTTATGCAGTTTGTTAATTGGGTATGCAAGTTGACGACGTCCCCAATCTTCCAGACGGTGAATAGTACCGCCAGCTTCAGTGATAGAACCAGTGTAACGCTCGATCATGCCAGCAACTTGCTCGCTTTGATCTGGGTGCACCATGAATACGATTTCGTAATGACGCATGTTTGCTCCTTACGGATTATTCAGCTTCCACGTTTGGCCCGGTCGTCCAGAGGAAGCAAGGAACGGTAAATAAGTGACCAGGAATTTAAGAGGTCGAATAGTACAGAAAGGAAGCGGTATTAGCAAGAGAAATATGACTTGGAGGCACCATAAAATAAAGGACGAACATCTTGTCCGTCCTTTGTATCCATCACACTAATCTTCATCAACAAATTGAGCTTGAAGATAGTTCTCTAACCCTGTCATTTCAATCAAACCAAGCTGGGTTTCAAGCCAATCTACATGCTCCTCTTCATCTTCTAAGATGTCGAGAAATAGGTCCCTGGAAACATAATCACGAATATCTTCAGCATAAGCAATTGCCTCTTTCAAATCAGGGATGGCAGCCATCTCTAATTTGAGATCACATTCGAGCATTTCTTTGGTATCTTCACCAATCAGAAGTTTTCCCAAGTCCTGCAAGTTCGGGAGTCCTTCTAAAAACAGTATCCGCTCAATCAAATGATCAGCATGTTTCATCTCATCAATTGATTCATGATACTCTTTGTCCGCCAGCTGTTTGAGTCCCCAATCTTTATACATTCGTGCATGTAAGAAATACTGGTTGATTGCAATTAGCTCATTGGCCAGAATTTTGTTCAGATGTTGAATAATTATTGGATCGCCTTTCATGACAAAACCTCCTCTTTGGCTCTATTAACTTTAGAACCCAACAGAGAAGTGTCAAATTTTAATCTGTAAAAACAGATAATTAGTTTTAACTAACTTACTTGTTTATACTGAGATGCAACCGTTTCATTCAAGATCTCCTTTGCCTGACGGACACACTTTCCACATTGACTCCCTAATGCTGTACAGCGCCGAATTCCTTTCATATCACTGATGCCATCTTCAAGAATGAGCTGACGCAGCTTTTTATCCGAAACGGAATGACAGAGACAAACAATCATAAAGGTACAACACAACATGACAAAACATAATACAAATATAAACGATAATTGTTATTATTTCCATAATTAACTTTTCGTTGCATGCCACCATGTGTATCACAATGCTCACAGACTTAGGCAGAGGTTTGGATATAGCTACAAGCTTGGGACAGACAAAAACAAAAAAGGAAGCCAATGGCTTCCTTTTTTTAACTCGTGTTAGCGCAAATTC
>NZ_JCARSY010000057.1:0-12509 GCF_059641415.1 Vibrio rubrogenes | reverse complement strand
AGGATCGTGCAATTGATCTGTCGATTAATGCCTTAACTGATCGGCATTAGAGCCTCGGCTCCCTTTTTCATTGTTGTTGGTCACCGATGTATTCCGGCACTCGTGATCACTGCTCGCATCACCTTGATGGGTATGAGCAATCGCTACATTCCTCTGTCGGATGATGAAGAGCAAAACTTGAGCAATGCCCGGTTGGCACTTATCATAAAACCTAAACTTAAGTTGAGGTCAACAGACGAATGCAAAAGAAAATCATCCCAGAGTGGATCTCAGTCGGTGTGCTGAGTGAAAGAACCGGCGTTGCAGTGTCAGCGTTACATTTCTATGAGAAAAAAGGCTTAATCAAGAGTCAGAGAAACGCCGCCAATCACAGGCAATATCCCAAACATGTCATTCGGATTGTTTCGCTGATCCAAGTGGCGCAGCGAACCGGTTTTTCTTTGGAGGACATTTTATCTGAGCTTGAAGGGCTGCCGAATCGTACCCGCGTCACTCTGGAGGATTGGGAAGCATTGGGTTCCCGATGGAAAGAGGAACTCAATAAAAAAATAACGCAGTTAACTGAGTTAAGAGACATGATGACCGATTGCATCGGCTGCGGCTGTCTGTCTCTTGAAAGATGCCGGCTTCTCAATCCCTACGATAAATTAGGCGAAAAAGGCGCAGGTCCGCATCTGATGAGTCAGTAAGACTTTGCAACATGTTGTCACAAAGCACCATTGAGCTAATGATGTCCTTGAGTAGCAGAAACCATAATTAATTCTATAGTTATGTAATGTTGAAAGCATTTGAGAATGGATGATGAAAATTAGCTCGAAGCTCTATCTGAGTATTAGCGTGCTCATTTCTCTGGTCGTGATTAATTATTGGATAAGTTACTCAGGGATAAGCAAATTAATTAATGCGATCGAGTTTGTGACCGGGCCTGCATGGTCAACCGCTGATGGCGCGATGGAAGGCACAATTGGGTTACAGGGGCAGTTGATCCACTTACAGCGCTTCGCATCCGGTGAAATCACCAAAGCGAAGACGTTAGCGGCATTAAGCGAGCCCACAGCTTTTGCCACCGAATCTTTCCAGCGGTTAAAAGAAGCCGGATTAATTGAGCAAAATAAAACCAAGCAGTTAGATATTTATCTGACCGAGTTTGAGACCCGTAAAAACGCTTTACTCAACGCCAGTGATGGAAGTCAGTCCGGCGCTTTAAGTGCATTACTGACTCAGTTTGACGCGATGCAAGAATTTATAGGCCAGCTCGAGGAATCCGGCGATGAAAAAGTTGAGAAAACAGCCGTCACTCTGGAGAGCACGATTGCGAGCATAAAAAACTATTCTCTGATTGTTTTAATCGCTGCAATTTTAATTGCTGTCGCAGTCATAACCACCGTAAAAACCTTGGTTCTTAAGCCATTAAATTTAATGATAACTCGGATTGCGTTATTAGGGAGTGAAAGTGGCAACCTGAATGTGAAGTTAGACGTGAAGAGTGATGATGAGATTGGCACATTAGCAGGACATATCAATCATTTTATCGACGTGGTTTTCAAAATCGTCACCAAGGTGGATGACACCATTCAAAACACAACTCAGCTTGCAGACTCAATTGGTCATAACCTGCAACAAATCGATGAACGGGCGCGCAGACAAAGCCACGATACCAGTGAGGTGGCGGCCTCCATCCAAGACATGAGCCTGTCGCTCAATGAAGTCGCCGAGTCAGCCAGTCAGACGTTGCTCAGCGCAACGCAGGTACAGGAGCGCTCAGCAACCGGCCAGAAAACGCTGGAAAGTACCGTGAAATCTCTCGATGAAGTGGTCAACTCAATGACACAGGCTGCCGGTGTCATCAGTACACTCGAAGAAGACGGACAAAACATTGGCTCGGTGCTGGAGGTGATTCGTAGCATTGCAGAGCAGACCAACTTGCTGGCGCTTAATGCGGCGATTGAAGCTGCCCGAGCCGGAGAATCCGGACGTGGTTTTGCGGTGGTCGCAGATGAAGTGCGTAACTTGGCAAATCGGACTCACACGTCAACCGTTGAGATTCAAACTGTGGTGGAGCGGATTCAAAAAGGCTCAAGCAGCGCAGCCAATGCGATGCGCGATTCACAGGCGCTCACCGATAAGGTGTCATCAGAGGCACAAAGTGCCATGGTGTTATTCGATGAAATTATCTCCGCGATTAATGATTTTAGTCGCTCTAATCAAGAGATAACCGCGCGAACTCATGAGCAAAGTCAATCGTCGCTGCATTTGAATCAGCAAATCGAAAGTATTGCCAGTAACGCCAGTGAGAATGCGGATTTAACCCGCGCCAGTGTTACCGTGAAGGAGCAACTGTTAGCACAAGTTGATGCGTTAAAACTGCAAATTCAACGCTTTGGCGTGTAAGAAATCGGCTGACTCTCAGGACGAACTTTGAGGCGTGTTTCAGTTCAGAAAATGATGGCTGCCGTCATTAAGAGAGCGTGAAAATTCCTCCTGTTTCACATATCACTGAACATTGTTCAGTGATATGACGTGCCCATGATTACCGACTGTGATCGTTTATCCCTGCATATTTTCCCTTTCACAAAAACTATCGTTATAGTTATGCTCGGTAAAATAGTGCATAGAGTATGATGCGATATAAATTCGGCCTCCAATTTACAGAGCAATCAACGTATTGGGAATCAATGTCGGTAATACGTATATCGGAGCTCAACAGCAGTCAGGAATCACAATGAGCCAGTTCACGTTCAAAAACATATTGACTTTCAAAAATAGAGAAACCGCAAAGCTTGTCACACTTGACGCTAATCTGAAAATATTGAAGTCCTCCGGACGAGAAGTGTTTCTCCAGGATGCTGCGGTATTCGTGCTTCTTCATCACTTTTTCACCCATGAGGCGGCGGTGCTCAGTTATCACGATATCGGTTGTATTGTCAGAGAACAGAAGTCAACATTTCATATGGAAGATTGCCCTGACAATATCATCGCCAATAAATATGTATTTAAATCCCGATCGATTTTAAAAAATCTGATGATCGATGATTTTATTGTGACTGTTCGGGGACTGGGATATAAAGTTTCCAGCAAATGGTTACCACTTTTGGAAGATAAAGCAGACGAGCAAAGTAAGCATATTTTTTTAAAGGAAATTACGGCTATTATTGAAGACAGCATTGCGTATAGCGAGTCCGTCAATATCACTCAGGATAAGAGCGGGTTATCTTTCATCAAACCCGATCAAGAAACAGCTATGAGCCATTTTCAGCGTATCAATGATTGCTATCACCAATTCTTAAGCCACTATTCAGCCCCGGGGAATAGTATCGAGCTGTTTGAATTAAGAGAAAAGCTCATCAAAGTGCTGCTTTATACTATCTACTGGCGTGTCGGGGATAACCTGAGTGACGACAAATTCAGATCAGACTATAAGAATGAACTTCACCTGCTGCTCCGACAGATAAAACAGGCCCTTGCCTTCCTTGAGTGAAACAACAAGGGCACAGAAATGATGCATTGCTGCATACGAAAACCGTCAATTTATCTAAATAAAGGCATACGTGGTTATCATATAAATACCCATCGCGGCCATGACCCCCCCCAAGAATCGGTCAATCAAGTAGACTTTACTGTCAAACTTTACTCTGACGCTTGGGATGGTCACAATGAAAATAAATGTCAGATACCATGCCATTTGTACGGCAATGATCGAGATAATGACCAATAAGAGCTTTTCTGTCTCCAATGCAGGAGAAATAATAATGGAAAATAAAGAGATGAAATATATTGCGGCCTTCGGGTTGAAGATATTGACAATCAAGCCGCTCCAAAAAGCAGATTTATTTTCCGTTTTCTTTTCCGCTGGAATCGGAACTTCCGCTTGAATGGGCTCTTCCGTTGGCTTGGCAAACGACCCTTTGATGGATTTATATGCCAAGAACACCAGATAACTTCCCCCAAAAATACCAATCCCTTGTGCAATATAATCCGAATGCCCTAATGCAGTTGTTAAACCGGCAACGGAATAGCTGATGTGAACCAATAAACCGACACAAACCCCCATCCCGCAAATAATACCGGCTTTGCGCCCTTGACGGAGTGTTTGTTGAGAAACCACCACAAAGTCCGGCCCCGGTGAAATGGAGGCCATTAAATGAATGGTCAAAATAGACAATAATGCGGTCGTGAAATCCATAACTTCCCTTAATTGATTCAATCACTAACTTTGATGTGATCTTTTTACGTTTGATCCGTGTCACTTGGTACCCGTTCAATGCTATTCAATGATGCCGGGAGCATGTTCGGGCTGATGATGTTCCGGTGCCAGATATCGTTGAGACATGCGATTCCCTAGCTTCGTGTCATTGTTGTAATGGCTTACATGCTAAGTCACTTTTAGAGATGGATAAAATATGAATAAATCCAGAATAAGAAGATAAATCCCAGATATTTGCCGCAACCGGAATGATTCATCCAGCCTTCAGGAACTGAGGCGATGACGAGATTGCCATCATTCAGATGGTGATGAAATTAACTCTCCCTCACCGATACTGAACCGATATTTTGAGAGTAGAGCGCAAGCTTTGCTCTCTTCCCCCTAAATTTCCAGATACTGCAATAGCTGCTGTTTCAATTCCGCATACAACTGAGCCTGAACGTCATCGAGCTGATATTGGCTTCTGTCCAGACACAATTTGAGTTTCCCCAACGGTGGTAAACCGCTCAATTTGGTTATGCTCTCCGGGTGGCTGAAAGAGGAACGCACGGTAATCCCTAATCCGGCTTCAACAGCACGCCATAAATTACTTAAGCTTCTGCCAACAAAGTTAATTTTCCACGGGATCCCGTGATGATCTAACGCTTCGGTGGCTTGTTGACGGATCAGACATGAACCGTCCAGCATCACTAACGGCAAAGGCCGCGCCATCAGCACGGATTCTCTGAGGTGTTTACTGGCCGGGCCATACCATTGCATAGGTAATTCCGCTAAAAACTCACTGTAAGGTGCACTTTTTTCACCCGCCCATCCCAGTGAGAAGTCTAACTCACCAGAGACAATATCACGCAGCAGCTCTTGATGACGTCCGACAATTGACTGTAATTGTATTTGTGGATGGCTGCGTGAAAACGCACCTAACAATTGCGGTAATAGCACATCACTAAAATCTTCTTGTAAGCCAAAGGTGACTTTTCCTGCCAGTCGGCTGCCTATCAGGCGGTTCAGCAATTCATCATTCAACTGCAACATACGCCGGGCGTATCCCAGCACCACTTCCCCGGCTTCCGTCGGTTCAAGATTCCGTCCCACTTTTACCGCTAACTGCGTCTGACACTGCTGTTCGAGTTTTTTTAACTGCGCACTGGCAGCAGACGGAGAACGGTTCAGCCGCTCGGCGGCAAGTGCAAAACTGCCCAGTTCAATCCCTAACACAAAACATCGCAAAGCATCTAAATCAAGGCTACGCATTACTGACAATCCCGAAAATCAAAACAGTTAATACCAATAGTTTTGATTTTTTGAATCAAAATTTCAACTTATGATTTCCCTGTCAATTTAATCAGGCGAGGAAAACAGATGACTGCACAGGAAAACGAACTCATGACAATGATTGCCCGGCTCGCACCTCAGTTCCATCAGCTCACTTCAGAGGTGCTCTTCGGGCAAGTTTGGCAGGATGACACACTCAGCCAAAGAGACCGGAGTTTAATCACGGTTACCGCCCTTGTGGTGCTCAACCGAATGGAACAATTACCCGGCCACCTGACGCGTGCGTTGACCAATGGTTTGCGTACCGAAGAGCTTAGCGCGGCAATCACCCATTTAGCCTTTTATGCCGGATGGCCTGTTGCCGCCTCAGCGTTGCAACGTCTGGATACCAACCAATCTCAATGCAATCAACAGGAGTGAAAATCAGATGCCTTTGACACGAATCTCAATCACCCCAGTGTTGTTTGAAACGGCTCATCAAAAGATCTCTGCGATTTTGCAACAGTGCTTAGAGACACATTTTGCTGTCCCCAGCGGCGACTGCTTTCAGATCTTTGATGTGCATGATCCGCAGCACATCGTGTTCGATAGTCATTATCCCAATTTGCGCAATCAACGTAGTGAATCCGCGATTCTATTTCATATCTTCGCCGGAAAGCCGCGGAGCCGTATGCAAAAACGTGCTTTATATCAGGCGCTGAATCAACACCTGACCCGAACGCTCCCCCTGAATGAAGAAGACATTATGGTCATCATTCAATTCAATCAGGCAGAAGATTGGTCTTTTGCTTGTGGTATTTCAGCCTCAGACTTATAGGAAAAATAGTCATGATAGCAATGCAATACAAATTCGTACTCCCTGCTGATTACGACATGAAACTGATAGAACGCAGGATCAAAGATAAGGGATATTTATTAGATGGTTGGCCGGGGTTAGTGTTCAAGGCTTATTTATATGCGCGTCAGGATGCAGTGCTGTATCACAGCCCCGAGAATCGCTATGCGCCCTTGTATGTGTGGGAAGATCATCAGGCGATGATGGCCTTTCTTAACAGTGACGGATTCAAAGCACTGTGTAAGCAATTTGGCCGACCCAAAGTCGAAACTTGGTTTCTTGATGCTGTGCCGCCCCCACCCGCTGAGCAGCATCACTTTGCATCCATTGCCCATGATGCCAACCAACAAGCGGATATCCAAGGCATCAATTACCATGCCTGGCAAACACTGAGTGTGACATGGATGAGCGACACTGAGCTCAGTGCCTACCAAGGGCGAGAGCTTTATGCAGTAGGATATGTGGCCCGGGGGTGAGCTTTCACAGCAAACGAATACCAAATAACCTAGCGAATATAAAAACCATGAGGTCTCGGGGGACGTGAACACTCACAGCCCCCTTTAGATGACGATTTTCTACCCAATTGCGATTAGCTGAGCTGTTGCCAGATATCTCTAATCACAGGAAAGACTGAAAGCAATAGCAAAAAGGCCATAGACATATTCAATCTGCGTAGATAGACATCATTTTCCAGTTTCTGACGAAGTAATGTACCAAATATCAACCACACCCCGACGCATGGAAACGAAAGAAGAAAAAAAGTTGTCGCGACTGCCAGGTTCTGGATTGTGTTCTGTTCGCCTGCAGTTGTGAAAGCCGTAATCGCACCAATAGCAACAACCCAAGCCTTTGCATTGACCCACTGAAAGAGAGCCCCCTTTAAGAACCCTAATGGGCTCGCTTGTTTATGGCCATTTTCAACCGAACGACTCTTGGCGATAAGATAGGCTAAGTAAACTAGATAGACTGTTCCTGTTATTTTGATGAGCAGGCTTAAATGAGGATACAGGTTAAAAATATGGCCGAATCCCAATCCGACCAATAAGAGCATGAGCGTAAATCCGACACATATACCAGTCAGTAAAGGTAAGCTCTTTCGTACGCCAAAGTTTAATCCCGATGTCATAACCAAAATGTTATTGGGACCTGGTGTAACGGAAGTCGTTATAGCAAATAACGCCATAGACATGATGTATTCCAATTGTCATTCCTCTTGATTTGTGTTTTTCATTCCGACTCTCTGCGCACGATAGAATCCGTCAAATATTTTATAGAACGATTGTTTTTTATAATGAACGACGAACATATAACTGTCAAATCAAACGTACGTTTGTTAAAATGAACGTTTATTTAGACAAGTAACTTTCCTATGAATAGACATGAACCCCCTATCGCTCAGATTGCAGCGACACTCACTTCGGAGAGGAAGCGCTCTGGGCTGAGTATTGCTGAAGTTGCTAGACAGGCGAAAATCGCGAAATCCACCCTATCTCAACTCGAGAATGGTGTGGGTAATCCGAGTATCGAGACACTGTGGTCGATATGTGGCGTCCTTGATATTCCTGTATCACGTTTGCTGGAGTTGCCTAAACAGAAGACGAAAATTATTCGTTATGGGGAAGGCGTCACGATAGCGTCAAAACGTAAAAACTACCAAGCAACTTTGCTTGCCGCTTGCCCACCAAATGTCAGTCGAGATATATATTTGATTGAAGCTGATCCTGGTGAGACCCATCACTCGGAGCCACATCATCAAGGTGTCATCGAACATGTAATTATTACCAAAGGAAAGGCGCGGATTGGATCAGAGTCTGAAAGCTATAAACTTAATGAAGGTGATTATATTTGCTACCCTGGAGATTTACCGCACATCTTCGAAGCCTTACAGGAAGGGACATGTGCAATGATGGTTTTAGAGCGTCGGTCGAACGTATAGTGACAAATAAAAACACCGGGAAACACGCTGGGCTTAAGGCCGAGTAAATCCTCGACCAAGTAATATCGAGTCAGAGTCAGTAGTTGTAGTGGCCAACAAACCCCATCAGTAAAGTACCCAGTTCGTCGCATAAACCACCAGAACGATCAGCACAACGAAAAAGGCGATAAAGGCGAATATCATTGACAACTTTTTCATGGCGCTTGGTGTATCAAATACCGCACCTTCGGCTTCCCTCACCCGTCGCTCTTCATCAAAATGCCATTTAATGGCTAAGTAGGCCACAATCCCTAATACAATAATCTTAAAAGCACCAGCAAAGTACGGAAAGAAGTCAGCCCAACTGCCGTTCATGATTTATCTCCATCAAGTTTAATATCGATTTTACGGTAGCATAATTTAAGGTTCATGTTTACTCTTTGAGATCGCTAAACATGGACATTTTTATTGCTGGTGTAGACGGCCTGAAGGGCTATCCAACGCGGGAATTCTATCCACCTTGTGTCTCCAACGGAAACACTCCGGACCTAAAGCCGAGTAAATCCTCGAACAGGTAACTCTAACTCTACTCGCCTAACGTTGAGTCAGAGTAAGCGGTACTGACTCTTGTTCTAAAACCTATAACACACTTTTGCCCCAAAGATACTTAGCCTAATAATCTTGACTCATTACGGTTGTCATTAGTTGACCTGCTTAGCTAAAAGCCCGTCTTCTATAAAGTCAGGGGCTCAAAGTTTGGTCGGGATAGATAAGTGGTGGAACATACACTAAGTCTCTTAGCGAAAACATCTACTGATGTGTTTAACGATAATCAAAGATTTTGCGGAAGAGTAGAAAATAAAAGAACCCCCTTCATAAAAATAATTCATATAAAAGTAAAATAAGAACTATGGAATGATTAAATCCCACTCACCTTGATTGATATTTATTCAAAAAAATTTCCAGAGAATAACTGTTCTACTTAGAAATTAATGATTAAATTGTAATTAAATTTAATTTTATATACTTCATTGACACCAGTTAATGACATCAATAGAATTTGACCCTTATAAATATCTCTTACTTTACACAAATATAGGTTTTGTAATGAAGAAATCTGCTGGAATAATTATTAAAGATAAATCTCTTCTTGTTCTGCGTTCAAAAGGTAAAAAAACTTATTTCGCTCCAGGAGGGAAACCGGAAAGTAACGAGAGTACTGAAGATGCGCTTATCCGAGAGCTTAATGAAGAAATAGGAGTGTCTATTTCAAAAGAACACATATCTACTTATGGTGTTTTTTCAGCTCCTGCTTCTGGAAATGAGAATGTAATTTTGACTATGAGTGTTTTCTGGGTGAATGAATATAAAGGAAATATACACCCAAGTAATGAGATCGAAGAGATTCTTTGGGTAAACAGCAAAAACATAGATACTATATCCTTAAGTTCCATTTTCTTGAATGAAGTGTTTTTACCTCTAGTTGAAAATGGTTATATTTCATGACAGACGTAAATATTAAAAAGTATTTAATAACTACTGTTTTTATCATGACATTAATTTTTAACTCTTGGAACGTGTTATTAAATAACTTCATCGTTGAAGTTGGTGGCTTTAATGGATTTGAAACTGGTGGGTTGCACAGTTTACGTGAGTTGCCAGGGTTATTAGCATTTTTGGTAATATATATAACAATTTTCATTAAAGAGCAATCGTTTGCGTTAGTTTCACTTTTTGTTTTGTGTCTTGGTGTTGCAATTACAGGTTATCTCGACAGTATATGGGGAATCTATTTATCTAGTCTGATTATGTCACTGGGTTTTCATTACTTTGAGACTATTAACCAATCACTAACGTATCAAAATGTGTCGAAGGATGAGCTCCCAAGTTTTATGGGGGATCTACTGTCAAAACAGGGATTAGCTAATCTTCTAGCATATTTCTTTGTTTTTGGATTAGTATCTTTATTAAATTATAAATATACCTATTTAGCTATTGGACTTTCTGGTGTAACTTTAATTTTATTAATGTATTATAACTTCAAAAACATCAAACTTATTTCTAATCCCAGTACAAAGAAATTTTTATTAAAGAGAAAATATACACTATTCTACATACTGACTTTTTTAAAGGGAGCTAGGAGGCAAATATTTATTGTTTTTGCTAGTTATATGCTGGTAGAGAAGTTCCATCTATCTATAAATCAAGTTATAGCAATATATATGGCGACCTATTTTGTTAATTTTATATGTGCACGATTTATAGGAAAAATGGTATACATTTTAGGTGAAAGGAATTCCCTGATATTGGAATACATGTCTCTACTAATAATATTCATCTCCTATGCCTATGTTGAAAATGTATATGTATGCATTGCTTTATACATAGCAGACCACTTTTTCTTTAGCATGGGAATAGCTATTAAAAGTTATCTTAAAAAAATTATTAATGATGAGGATATTTCATCCACAGCATCCATATCATTTACGATTAACCATATTGGTGCCGTAATTCTTCCTGTAATTTTAGGGAGTGTGTGGATGTCATCATCTTCATTAGTATTTATTGTCGGTGCAATTCTTGCGCTAATGTCAGTAATATTTTCATTATTCATACCATCTAATCCTTACAACGGGAATGAAACTATATTCACCGATAAACTTGAACTAGAAGAAGGCTAGCATATGTCATTAAAGAAACTGACTATTGATTTAGATGAATATATGGGAGGTGTGGCAATCTGGCCTGCGTACCCAGCAATATTCTCAAATGTAACTGTAGAAGATGATCCAAACGTTATACCAGGAATACATGTTCACGCTCGCTACCGAAAAGGTGGAAAAAAAGTTATTGATGATACTTTTGATCTCGTTAATATTGAATCAAAGAGCGTAGGAAAAAATGAATCAGTATCTCTAAGTTACTCTTCTGTCCAGACATTTCTGATTGCTAATCTTCTAGGTAAAGAAATTACTTCAGTAAAATGTGAAAATTGCAAATCGATCATTGAAAATAACGTTTATCAAATAGTTGGAGAGAATGAAGGCGACTGTAATGAATGTGGACACCATTTCAATATTGATAATAATTACTATTCGACACGGTTAAAAGTATTATTTAAAAAATTCACATCAATGGATGAATATCCTGCGCTAAAAATAAAAACTCACACTTTAAATCTTAATTTAGATAAGTACTGTGGAGGGGTGTCTTTGATGACGTGCTGCCGTGCAATAATTTGGACCGGTGAGGCAGTCGAAGAAGATGGTATTCACGTACACGGATACGATAGTGAGCGCATCAGATTTGATTCTACTGTTGGTAAAGTACTCGTTAATGAATCAGAAATTTTACCCGAGCATATGAAGATCCTCAGTGTACAAAAATTTTTGGGGCTACAAGTAGAAACAACATATTGTGATACTTGCACAATGCCTCACTTTGATCAGAATGAGAACGCTTTTAAACCAACATCATCAAAGTATTGTGCTGTATGTAAGTCAAAATCCAATACTGAATTAGTAATTTCAAATCCTATAATTGACATCTTATCGAAACTAAATAACTTGACGAATTCACGGCTGCCAGCAATGAATCTCCTGAACTTGAAAGCAAAGTCACTTTAGCCATGTGTAGGGCCAGGTAAACCTGATGACTCCAGATAATATCCACCTCGACTCGTTCATGTACGAGCCTATCCTGGATATGTCAGCCCATCGCTTATATCAACTGTACTTAGACATTTCATAACTGCCAAACTAATCAACACATTAATGGGCACTGAAGGTTCAGATCGTGCCTTGCGGTTTTATTGTATTCTGGATATGTCAATCAAGGCAGCCTTAGGGCTGCCTTTACACTGTGTAATAAGTTACGATTACACAAGCCTCTTACGAATAATGGCTAACGCCTCCTAGAAGTTCTCCGGCGTCGCTCGGCCAGTTTCAGCCTGGCAGTAAAGGACGTGACGGGCGGTTTCCTGGTCGATGAACTCCAGGGCGGCCAGCTCGGTCGCTGCCTGATGAATTGCTTGCTGAACTTCGATATTATGTGCAGTTGTCATGTGTCACCACTCTGACAAATGATATGTGGAAACGCAGGCCGATGCACCATCATCGGCCCGTGTGCTTTCTAATTACTTGCGGCGGCCAAATTCACTATGCCGCTACACTCTGTCTCTTCAACCAGACTTGTGTTCAAGAGACCGACGACCAAGTCGGTGTTTTAGGGATGACAATAAAAAGGTTACTAAGTGGCTAATCTGATATGTCCGGCTTATATGT